>JAHJSF010000164.1 GCA_018830405.1 Nitrospinota bacterium
ATGGTAGTGCAGCCGTGAAATAACGGCCCATAGATGATGTAGGAGTGTCCTACTACCCAACCGACATCGGAGGCAGACCAGAAGACATCCCCCGGTTCCATGCCGTAGATGTTTTTCATGCTCCACTTGAGAGCCACAAGGTGTCCTCCATTGTCTCTGACAACACCCTTGGGGATTCCGGTTGTCCCTGAGGTGTATAAAATATAAAGGGGGTCGGTAGCGGCGACCGGCACGCAATCTACCGGTTCGGCCTTGCTTATAAGAGCCTTCCAGTCAAGGTCACGCCCTTTTATCATTGCGGCCTTCTCTTGTGGGCGCTGCAGGATAATAACCTTGTCCGGTTTATGTTTGGCCTGCTCTATGGCCTCATCAAGAAGTGGTTTGTAGTGTATTATTCTCCCTACCTCTATGCCGCAAGAGGCGGAGACGATAACCTTTGGTTTGGCGTCATATATTCTGGTGGCCAGCTCGTGCGGGGCAAAGCCCCCAAAGACTACAGAATGAACAGCTCCAATTCGGGCACAGGCCAGCATGGCTACGGCCGTTTCAGGGACCATCGGCATATAGATAATTACCCTGTCTCCTTTGGCGACCCCGAGTTTTGTTAAGACCCCGGCGAATTTGGCGGTCAGGTCAAGGAGTTCGCTATAGGTATAACTCTTCTTTTTATTGGTAACAGGGCTGTCGTAGATGAGGGCGGCCTGCTCTCCCCGCCCATCCTTTACATGGATATCGAGGGCGTTGTAGCAGGTGTTGACCATACCCCCCTGAAACCATCTGTAGAAAGGTTTGTTTGATTTCTCAAGAACGGTGTCCCACTTTTTGAACCAGTGAACATCCTCAGCAGCTTTTTCCCAAAAACCTTTTGGGTCCCTGAGAGAACTCTTATGAAGCTTCTCCTGTTTTCCCTGCATATCCTTACTGCTGCTCCTAACTGTTTTTTAAATGGTCGGGGCGAGAGGATTTGAACCTCCGACTCCTTGCTCCCGAAGCAAGTACGCTACCAGGCTGCGCTACGCCCCGACTCTTATACGATGCCTTATTCAAACCCTAACAACCCCCCATCCCCCTTTGTTAAGGGGGAATAAGGGGATTGTAATCATTTTGAACGCAATTCTGTATATTTCTTTAACACCTTGAATAACCGCATATCCTACAGACCACACAGCCGTCTACATGCTCTATCTGGCCCCCGCAATCGGGACATACATTACTTCCGCCGACAATCAGAGTAGATTCGCCTTTTGATACCGAGACTGTTTTTTCGATAGCCTTGGTCTTTCCTTTAGCCTTGGCCGTCAATTTGGAGCCGTCCCTCTGCAGGAAGGCGGCCACTGCCTTTGATATGGCATCGGAACAGGAGAGGATTCGGGCCCCATTGTCCCAGGTCTGCATGTGGCAGCTGATACCGGTCATCTGTTTGACGATCTCATCCGGGTCAATACCTGACCTTAGTGACAGGGAGACAAGTCTGGCTATCGCCTCAGATTGGGAGGCGGCACAACCTCCGGCCTTTCCCATCTGGGTAAATATTTCAAATGGTTTCCCATCGTCTGATTCGTTGATTGTTACATAAAGATTGCCGCAGCCTGTACTCACCACACGGGTTGTTCCCCGAGTCACCTTTGGTCTGGGGCGGGGAACAATATGTGAGGTGGTTACCACTTCCTCTTTGGTATAGGTGGTTCCGGTACTCAATACTTGGTTCTGGCGGCTTCCGTCTCTATATATGGTTACCCCTTTACAGCCGAGTTCGGCCGCTAATATGAAGGTTTCCCTTATATCATCCTCGGTGGCCGAGTTGGGGAAGTTGATGGTTTTCGATACCGCATTATCGGTATATTTCTGGAAGGCGCTCTGCATCATCATATGATACTTTGGTGATACGTTGTGCGAGGTTACAAATACCTTCCGAACTCCCTCCGGGATAGATTTCATATCGTCAAGGTTTCCGGTCATGGCGATATCTTCCATGAGCTGTTTGGAGTAGAAGCCTCCTTTTTTGGCGGTCTCTTCAAATATGTTATGCACCTCGACAAGTTTGTCGTTATCCATTACATTACGCATGTAGGAGAGGGCGAAGAGAGGTTCTACCCCGCTGCTTGTATCGGCTATGATACTGATTGTTCCGGTGGGGGCTATTGTTGTAGTGGTGGCGTTTCTAAGCTTCATCCCTTTGTAGGGAGACTTGCTCTTAGCGTTATCCTTATCATATGTGCTTCCCTTATAGTTGGGGAATACCCCTCTCACTTCGGCCAAGGCCACCGAGGCCTTCTTTGATTCTTTGTCAATAAACTCCATTATCTTTTCGCCGGTCTTTATCCCTTTGTCGGAGTTGTAGGCTATGCCCAGGCGAATAAGCATATCGGCAAAACCCATTACCCCCAGCCCTATCTTTCTGTTCCCTTTGGTCTGAGTGCCTATCTCAGGGATAGGGTAGTTGTTCATATCTATGACGTTATCCAGGAAATGAACTGCCCTATGGGAGGTATCCTTTAATTTGTCCCAATCTATCTTGTAACTATCCTTCTCTTTGTCTTGGAGGAGCATATTGGCCAGGTTTATCGAGCCGAGATTGCACGATTCGTAGGGGAGGAGAGGCTGCTCTCCGCAGGGGTTAGTGCTTTCTATCTCTCCGATATGGGGGGTTGGGTTGTCTTTATTTATTCGGTCTATGAATATTATCCCCGGTTCTCCGTTGGCCCAGGCCGATTTTACAATCAGATCAAAGACATCCCTCGCCTTAATTTTCTTAGCGGCCACACCGGTATGCGGATCTATCAGCTTATATTCCGAGTCGTTGGTTACCTGCCTCATGAAGTCTTCGGTTAAGGCTATCGATATGTTGAAGTTATTGAAACCCTTCTCACTGCTTTTACAGGTGATAAATTCAAAGATATCGGGATGGTCAACACGGAGTATCCCCATGTTGGCCCCTCTTCTCGTTCCCCCCTGTTTGATGGCCTCGGTGGCAGAATCAAATACATGCATGAATGAAATGGGGCCGCTTGAGACCCCGTTTGTCGAGGCTACGCGGCTGTTGGCCGGACGGAGTTTGGAGAAGGAGAAACCTGTTCCCCCGCCGCTTTTATGTATTATGGCCGTGTTTTTAACTGTCTCGAATATATCCTCCATTGAATCCCCCACGGGGAGGACAAAACAGGCCGAGAGCTGCTGCAGTTTGCTTCCGGCGTTCATTAGGGTAGGGGAGTTGGGCATAAAATCGAGATTATGCATCATGTTATAAAAGTCATTCTCAGTCTTTTTGAGATTGGCCGATTCTTTATAATTTAGGTCGGCCTGGGCAATATTTTTGGCCACCCTCCTGAAGAGGTCTTCCGGGGTCTCCATCAGCTTTCCCTTGGCATCCTTTTTAAGATACCTTCTCTCCAGTACTGTCAGGGAATTTTTACTAATAGGCGATTTCTTCCTATCTTTTTTAGAATCAGTATCTTTCATCTTTTTTACCATTGCTTGGCCTCAGATGCAGCCTAATGTTAATGTTTATTACCACTACCAAAACTCTTGCTCAAAAAAAGTATGTTCAAGATTATCATGTTTTGGGAAAAGAGGCTACACTATCCTAAACTTGTAACCTGTTCTCTCTTCTTCCCTTTTAGGCTCACCGATACTACCTTAGAAACACCATCCTCCTCCATGGTTACTCCGTAGAGTACGTCGGCGTCCATCATCGTTTTCTGGTTATGGGTGATGACGATAAACTGCGTATTATGGTTCATCTCGGCCAGCATAGCCTTGAATCTTCCTATGTTTACCTCGTCAAGCGGGGCATCTATTTCGTCCAGCAGACAAAATGGTCCAGGTTTGAGCATAAATATTGAGAAGAGGAGTGATATGGTGGTCATGGCCCTTTCTCCGGCCGAGAGGAGAGACAGGCTCTGTAGTTTTTTCCCTGGAGGTTGGACTACTATGTCGATTCCCTCTTCTTCCCCATCTTTCCCTTCCGTAATAACCAAGTCGGCCTTCCCTCCACGGAAGAGTTTCCTGAAGGTGCCCCCAAAGTTTTCATTGACCGCCTCAAATGTGTCGTTAAACATCT
This sequence comes from Nitrospinota bacterium, assembly GCA_018830405.1. Lineage (GTDB taxonomy): Bacteria > Nitrospinota > Nitrospinia > UBA9942 > JAHJSF01 > JAHJSF01. Next base: position 4,061 of record JAHJSF010000164.1, read on the forward strand.
TGGTTGTTGTTGTATCTATCTTCTCTATGGTCTGCTCCAGATTGGCAATAGACTGATTAAGGTCGTTCTCTTGATTGAACAGGAAATCGTATCTCTCTTTGACCTTTTCGTATTCACTTATGGCGGTCAGGTTGACCTCCCCATATTTTTCCAGTTCGCTTCTGAGGAGGGCTATTCTCTTTTCCGACTCTTCTCTGTTTATTCCATCTTCCTGAGGTGCAGGAATGTCGTTCGGCTCAATGTTAAACTCCTCGACAATCTTCCTGTTGAGGTGTTCTATCCTTATCTCTGTCTCAGAACATTTGAGGCGTATATTGGCCAAGGCATCCCGAAGTTCTTCCCCCTCTTTATCGACCCCCTTGATAACCTCTTCGTCGTGGTTTATGGCATCTCTCTTTTGGGCGATGGCCTCCTCAACCACTCTCAAGAGGGCCTTATCGGAATCCATCTTTAGGGATATAGCACGGATCTCCTCCATATTTTTACCGATAGATTCCTTTAAACCCTCCTTTTTCCCGTTTTGGGCGGTTTCAACCTCATTTATCCTTCTGATTCTCTCATGTATGGTTGCTTCTTCTCTCTTTATCTGTTCGATGGAGGAGCGGATATGTTCACTTCTCCCCCGCAGAGAGGTAAGTTCAATCTCCACCTTTTTGGCCTCTTCTAGGATAGAGTCGAGGGAGGACTGTTTTGAGACAATAGTCTCCTTTTTAGCCCGGTAATCCCTTTCGACTGTTTCCCTCTTAAGCTCCATATCTGCAATTTCGCCCGATTTTTCCCTATGATCATCCTCCATAGAGGTTGATTCGGTTGATGACTTTTCCATCTCTGCAATTATGGCCTGAATCTTCTTTTCCAGTCTGTCGAGCTCGTTATTTAAGCGGGTCAGGGTATCAGAGTTATTCCTGTTTATTATCTCCTCTTCCCTTACTTTAAGTTCTATCCCCTTTATCTCTTCCTTAATCTGCTCAATGCTGACCTTGAGTTTGGCGCTCCTCTCGTCAAGTTCTGTTATGGCTATCCTGTCTTTTTCTATCTCCCCTTTAAGCTCACCTATGCGGCGCTTCCTGGCTAGGAGACTCTCATTCCCCCCCTTCTCCCTACCGCCTATTATCGTGCCGAAGGTGCCTATGATGTCGCCATCAAGGGTTACGATGATGCAATCAATATTCTGCTTGGCCTTGAAGGCCAGTCCCCTTTCGAGAGACTCGGCTATCAGGACATTGTGTAGGATATGCCGGGCTATCTTTTCGTATCCACCGTCTAATCTGACTAGGCTTAGGGCTGTGCCGATGATATCTCCGTCGCTGACCTCTATGGGAGAACTATTCTGAGACAGGGCCTCTGAGGGGATAAAGACCCCTTTCCCCTCTCTGGTCTCCTTGAGCATCTTGACTGCTTGGCAGGCGGAACGACTATTGTTTACCACTATCCCGCTCAGGTGGTTGCCAATGGCCGTTTCTATGGCTGTCTCGTACCGGGCATCGGTGGTTATATGATCGACCAAGAGTCCTTCTATTCCCTGTAGATGCCCCGATTCCTTATGGGCCATGACCGATTTAACGCCGTTACCGAAGCCTTCGAAGCTATCCTTTAGTTCTACCAGAGAGTTAAGAAGCCCTTCTTTCCCGGCCAAGGACTCCCTGAGGGAAGATTTTTTATTTTCCACCTCATCAAGTTCCCCTTTAAGGCTCTTCTCTTCCGGGATTAATCTATCGAGGGTCTGCCTCTTCTCTTTTGTTGAACTATTTATTTCTTCAATCTTTTGCTTGATTGAGGCGATTTTTTCTATCGTTGCCTCTTTTTCAACCAGGGTATCTTTACTCTCCCTCGACAGTTTATCCTTACTTGTCTTTGAGGCCTCAAGGCGGGCCTCAATTGAGGCGATTAGATTTTTTTTCTGAGAAATTGAGCTTATCAGCGATATCATCTCCCTTTCTGATATCTCGACCGACGATTTAAGTTCCCTCAGGCTGGCGTTCTTCTCCTCTATGTGGGCCTTTTTTTCGCGGAAGATCTTTTCCATCTCGCTTAGGTTTCTATCTGTCTCGGCTATCTCCGCCCCTTTTTCTTTTTGTTTCTCGGACAGGCGGGTTAGTTCTACATTTAGCGAGTTTATTTCTCCGGCATTAGACAGGGAGGTCTGTTCAATCTCCTCTATCTGTTTCTCCATCATCCTGATGATATTTTCCTTTTCCTCTATACCCCTTTTCCCTTCAAACTCTGACTGACGTAGAGCCCCAGCCTCTTTTTCAGCCACGAGGAGCTCTGTCTTTAGGATTTCCAGTCTGTTTTTGAGTTCTGCAGAGTTGGCCGAAAGCTCTGTTTCCCTCTCAGCAATAAGCCTTTTCTCCCCGGACTCTTTGGCCAGCCCACTTTTTAGAGAGTGAATCTCGGCTGAGGTAAGACTGAGGTTTAGGTTTCGAATCTCCTCTTTATGGCTTTTATATCTTTCTGCCTTTTTGGCTTGTCTCCTGAGAGAATTCATCTGGGTACTCAATTCTTTTACTATGTCGTTGACCCGGACGAGGTTTTGTTTGGAGGAGGTTAATTTTCCGAGGGCCTCTTTGCGGCGCTGCCTGTATTTCATCGTACCGGCGGCCTCTTCGATGAGGAAACGTCTGTCGGCCGGTTTGGAGTTCATGATACGGTTTACTAAGGCGAGATCGATTACCGATAGGTTTCTGGCGCTTAGACCGGTGTCGAGAAATATGTCGACGATATCTTTTAGGCGGCAGGGGGTGTTGTTTATCAGGTATTCACTCTCGCCCGATTTGAACAGTCGCCTTGTAATCGAGATTTCTTCAAAAGAGGATAGGGTGGGGGAGGTGATGGCCCCGTCTATATCGGCTAGGTTTAAGGTGACTTCGGCCATGCCGCCGGCTCGGCGCGTTTGGCTGCCACTGAAGATCAGTTCATCCATCTTGGTTCCACGGAGGATTTTACTGCTCTGTTCTCCGAGGACCCACCTTATTCCGTCTGAAATATTACTCTTGCCGCAACCGTTAGGGCCGATTATCCCTGTAATGCCACTATTAAAGTCGAGCCTTATCTCTTCAGCGAAGGATTTGAATCCCGCCAGTTTTATGTTTTTAAGTCGCATTTATATTTTGTCTCTATTTGGTGAATAAACAGATAAAGGTATTTATGATAGAGATAATACGGGCATTTGTAAAGAGTTCCCTACCAGCCCAAATGTTAGACAAATTGAAACCCCTTCGGTGCGGGGTACTGCCAGGTTGCAAACAAAGAAGCACCAATATGTTAAGTGACTCTTGAGCTTGATATTTAGAGTGGTCTGGCGAGTATTGGTTGCGGCACGGGGTATATTCACAATGCCCAACATGGTTTATTCTTCCATTATCTCTTTTTCCTTCTTGGCTCCAATATCATCCGCCTTCTTGACATACGTATCGGTTAGACTTTGAATATCATCCTGTCCCTTTTTAAGGTCATCCTTGGAAATTTCTTTATCTTTCTCCAAGTCTTTCAAGCTGTCCATAGCATCTCGGCGAACATTTCTCAGGGCAACCTTACACTCCTCAATCTCTTTTTTAACTATCTTGGTAAGCTCTTTTCTTCTCTCTCCGGTTAGCATGGGGATAGATATCCTAACCATCCTCCCATCGTCAACCGGGTTTAGCCCAATGTCTGAGGCCTGTATAGCCTTAGTTATCTCCTTCATGGCCGATATATCCCACGGCTGGACAGCGATGGTTTGGCTGTCCGGTGTGGTTATATTGGCCATCTGTTTGAGAGGAGTGGTGTTGCCGTAATACTCCACCTTGATATTATCGAGAAGAGATGCGGAGGCTCGGCCGGTGCGAATCCTTGTCAGCCCTTTCTGAAAATGGCTTAGGCAGATATCCATCTTTTCCTTGAGTGCATTATGTGTCTCTTGGGTCATATCATGGGTCCTTTCAGTTACATACCATTGTGCCTATAGAACTGTCCATCAACACCTTTTTTATATTCCCCGGTTTCATAAGATTGAAAACAATTATCGGTATTTCATTATCCCTGCATAGGGTTATAGCTGTGGTGTCCATCACTTTAAGATCCATCTTTATGATATCAAGGTAGGTGAGGGTATGATACTTTTCCGCGTTGTCTACCTTCTTTGGATCGTGGCTGTATATACCGTCGACCTTGGTTGCCTTTAATACTACATCAGCCCCTATTTCTACTGCCCTTAGGGCGGCGGTGGTATCCGTGGTGAAGTATGGATTCCCCGTACCGGCCGCAAATATGACAACCCGATTCTTTTCGAGATGACGGACGGCTCGTCTTCTGACAAACGGTTCCGCTATCTGTCTCATATCTATGGAGGTGAGCATTCTGGTTACTACCCCGTTTCTCTCCAGAGCATCTTGGAGGGCCATCCCGTTTATTACGGTGGCCAACATTCCCATGTAATCGGCGGTTACTCGGTCCATGCCGGCCTCGGCCGCCGTGGACCCGCGGAAGGTGTTTCCCCCGCCAATAACCAAACCTACCTCAATGCCAAGGTCATGCACCTCTTTGATTTGGAGTGCTATATCCTCTAAAACCTCAAAATTTACCCCGAAACCGGCCTCGCCCGACATAGCCTCTCCGGTGAGCTTTAAGAGTATCCGCTTGTATTTTGGCTTAGACATCTATTCTGTCCCTCTTAAGAGTGGGTTTATACGAATTGCATTCAAACGCTAACTTTGTTGGCTTCGTCGTCAAATCCTCGGCATACAACCCCCTTATTCCCCCTTAACAAAGGGGGATAGGGGGTTGTAGTCATTTGAATGCAACTCCGTAGGATTTATTCGCCTATTGCAAACCTGGCAAAACGGTTAATCGATATATTTTCTCCCAACTTGGCTATATACCTCTTAACCAACTCGTCTATGCTGATATCTTGATCCTTAACATAGGCCTGCTCGGTAAGACATATCTGGTTAAGATACTTGTCTATCTTGCCGTCCACCATCTTCTGGACGATGTTGTCAGGTTTCCCCGACTCCTTAGCCTGGTGGACATATATTTCTCTCTCTTTATTTATTAGTTCCTCAGGAACCTCATCCCTCTTGACATAGAGAGGGGATGAGGCTGCTATATGCATGGCCAAGTCATTCAGAAATCCCTGGAAATCATCTGTTTTAGCGACAAAATCGGTTTCGCAGTTGACTTCAATCAGCACCCCAACCTTACCCCCCTGGTGGATATAGGAGGCTACGGAACCCTCCGAAGTGGAGCGCCCGGCCTTCTTGGCAGCCCCGGCTATCCCCTTTTTACGCAGGCAGACTATGGCCTCTTCGATATTTCCGTTTGTCTCCTTAAGGGCCTCTTTGCACTCCATTATGCCGGCCCCCGATTTTTCTCTTAAGTCCTTTACCATCTCTGCACTAATGCTCATTACTTGTCACCTTTCTTATCTTCTTTTTTGGTAACAACCTTTTTGGCAATCGTCTTTTTAGGTGTGGTCTTTGTAGCGGCGGCGGCCTTTTTAACCGGAGCTGCTGACTTTTTGGTAAGTGTCTTTGTAGGAGCGACTGTTTTTACATGCTTCTCACCCCCCTCTTTGGACTTTTCTTCCTTCTCTTTAGGCTTCAATGTCTTCTTTTGATCATCCTCGGCCTTTTTAGCAGCCGCTACCTTTTCTCTTTCCTTATCTTTGGCCTCTTTTATAGCCCTATCCAATTGGGCCTTTTTCTCTTTCTCCTTAGCCTCTTCTTCCTCCTTGGCCTTACGTTTTATTTCGAGAATAGTTTGTCCCTCAAGAACGGCATTGGCAATTTGGGAGGAGAGATATTGTATGGCCCGGACGGCATCGTCATTGCTGGGGATAACGTAATCTACGTTTTCAGGGTCGCAGTTTGTGTCGACCATGGCGATAAGCTTAGAACCCATGCGCTGCCCCTCTTGCAGGGCTATTTTCTCTTTTTTGATATCTATAATGAATATAATTTCCGGTATGGATGTCATATTTTTGATTCCGCCGAAAAACCTATCCAATCTCTCAGCTTCCCTTTCAAGGGTCAAGGCCTCTTTTTTGTGCAGAACTGAGAAGACACCGCTCTCTTTCATGGTATCCAGTTCTTTTAAGCGGCCGGTGCTTTTGCAGATGGTGGCGAAATTGGTGAGGGTTCCCCCCAGCCAACGTTTATTTATGTAGTACATCCCGCATCGGTTGGCCTCTTCGGCAACTATATCGCGGGCCTGTTTTTTTGTTCCGACGAAGAGAACCTTCTGTCCTTTGGCTACCGCCTCAGTTACAAACTTAAGGGCGGCATTGGCCAACTTAACGGTCTGGCTAAGGTCTATGATGTAGATTTTGTTACGAGAGCCAAAGATGTATGGTTTCATCTTCGGGTTCCATCTTTTAGTCTGGTGTCCGAAATGGGCCCCGGCTTCCAACAATTCACGCATGTTTACTTCTTGCATACTACCTCCGTAATGGTTTATCATCCACGCGCCTCACCTTTATACCGAAACCTTTGCAGGCACCCTCGGTAAAATCAGCGCGTGGGTTAAATTAATAAGCATGGATTTTGCCGCCGAACAATCTCCAATTATCCTTGTCAAAAGGGAGAATGTGGGGGAATACAAATCCATACAACTATTCCCCTCAACAGGTTAAACCTGAGAGGGAAAATGCTACAACAACCCATACATTCAAACGCATGTCCGCCTTGGTGTCAAGAAAAATCGTCATGCAAGACAATAGTGGATTATTAAGGGGGGATTGTTGTTGTCTGGCTACCCCTAATCAACGGGCTATTCTTGAGATCTTTGAACCTTCCAGTGTTAGGTTATACATTAACCCTTTATTCCCGAAGACAAAGGCTATGATGGGGTCCCTCAGGTTTAGAGAGTCTACGTTTTTTTCTCCGCCCCACTTTACTACAGTCAAATTTCCATCTACTCCTGCCTTCCAGCCGCTACTGTTTATGAATCCATTTAGGGCGTCTTCATCTAAAAATATTATTACCATTGATCTTGTTTGCGCGCCTAACTGCAGCCCAATAGAGGCGGAGGCTATATTGTAGTATTCAACCGTTTCCCCTCCTATTTGCAGAGCCCCTTCTCCATATTCCCCGCCTACCCAAAAACCGGCTTTGATAACGCTTGGAAAAACCAATACCCCCCTGGCTATTGTCAGCAGATCGCTCCCTGCGGGGACTTCATGGATGAAACGTTTCAGGGTGGCTTCAACGTTGATATCAATTTCATAGGCCTCAGCGGCGGAAGTTGTTTTTGGGAATGAAAACCAGACTACGGTAAAAAGCGCTGTCAGAGCCAGAAATGATAGTAATAATCGATACTTGGCGGATTTCATCTTCTACTCCTTCATCATCTGTGGTTGCAATATGCTCAATGGTAAAACAGGGTGTCTTGGGGGGAATAAGCATTCAATACCATTGAGCACCTCTTGAAAGGATAGCAAACATATTTCCCTATGTGAAGTAAAAGATATGGCAGCCATAAGGGAATTAGACCTAATCAGCGGATTATTTTTGTAAACTTGGACCCCTCTATTGTCAGGTTATACATTAATCCTTTATTCCCGAAAACAAAACCTACGATAGGGTCCTGTATGTTTAGCGAATCTACGCTTTGGCCGCTCCCCCATTCAACCACAGCTACCGCTCCGTCTACCCCGGCTTTCCAACCTTCGGCTTTTCTAAAGTCACGAAGAGATTCTTCAGTTAGAAATAATAAAATTACCGATTTTGATTGCGCCCCAAGCTGGAAACCTACTGAGGCGGCGGCCGTGCTGTAATAGGCTACAGTTTTGCCGCCGATTCGCAGAGCCCCTTCTCCATACTCCCCACCGATGCCGATACCGGCCTTGATAACGCTTGGAAAAATCAAAACCCCTTTTGATTTGGCCATTAGTTCTGAGCCCCCCGGCACCTTTTTTCTAAAAAGTTTCAATGTTGCATCAGCCTTGATATTAATCTCATCGGCCGAGGCGGCCTGGCTGCTTTGAGGGCAAACGAGGGGAAACAGGGAGAAAAAAATGATAAAAATCGATATCTTTAAGAGTGATTTTTGTCTAATGAAATTCATTACAGCCTCCTGATATAATTATGAAACGTGTTTATTCTGCAACCCTTGGCAGCTTGCCGGTGTTTTTCGTACGTTCATATTCTATAGCAATTTCTCCCCATTATGTAATTTACTTGCCCTTGTAGAATGGTCAAAATAACTTACCCCCCACTTGTTTTAACGGGAGGTAAAAAATGTGAGACTCAGGCCAAAACTGCTTGATGCCAAGGGGCCGGTAGCGCTTTGGAGAGAAGGTCTGCCGTCCAAAAATGGTTTGGGGGGCAGAATAGGGGGTATAAAAATCACCCCCGGTTGGTTCGATTTAAAGATAGCGGTAATTCCGAAGGATATATCAACGAATATCTGTAGCAGGTTTTTTTAGAAGGGTAATCCAATCGGGAGATGTCTCCTGCCGATTAGATTATCCCTTGTCCAAAACATTTCTTATGGTGGCGGCCAAGGTACTTCGGCTGACCGGTTTCATGATCAGGGCCCTAATGTTCAGATCTTTTGTCTCATCTTCCGAAATTTTGGAATTGTACCCTGTATTAATTATTATGGGGAGTTTCGGTCTTATATTTAAGACCAGTTTGGCCAGTTCAACCCCTGTCATGGCTGGCATTGTCTGGTCGGTAATCAAAAGGTCGTACCCTTCAGGATTGTCCTTGAATAACTCCAACGCCTTGGAACTGCTCGTTGTGCCGGTTACCTTATACCCCAACTTTTGGAGAGATGTTTTGTAGAGGCCGACTATTATCTCCTCATCATCTACAATGAGTATCCGTTCGCCCCCTCCTCTAATCTCCTCTTTATTCTCAATCTTTAGGGACTCTTCGGCGTCTATTACCGGTAGGAAAATATGGAAGGCCGACCCCTTTCCGACCTTTGTATCTACGCGAATGAGGCCATTATACTCATCCACTATCCCCTTAACCATTGATAGCCCAAGCCCGGTGCCCTTTCCCAATTTTTTAGTGGTGAAGTAGGGCTCAAATATATGGTCTAATATCGAGCTGTTTATCCCCCGCCCATTATCACTCACGGTGAGCTCAACGAATGGGCCCGGGGGTATTTTAGGATTCCCTATCTCCTCCTTGGATAGTTCGGTCCGGTTCAGCTTTACCCTTATTATCCCAACCTCTCCCTCCATCGCCTGGGCGGAGTTGGCGCATAGATTTACAAGTATCTGCTATATCTTGGTGGGGTCGGCCACAATTGTTCCGCACGAACTTTCAATATCCTTCTGGATATCAATGGTGGTTGGGATAGAGGAACGGAGCAGTTTTAGCGATTCTGTTATGATAAATTTCGGGTCTATAGGGCCATACTGCTCCCCTTTTGCCCTACGGCTGAAGGTTAGAATCTGTTTGACCAGTGCCCTGGCCTGTTCGCTCCCCTGTTGAATCTTTTCGAGGTATTCTCTTGGTTCCTCCGGTGTCTGAGCCTTGTTGTGGAAATCGGCTAAAAGCTCGGTATAACCCATTATTACCGAGAGCATATTATTAAAATCATGGGCAATCCCCCCGGCCAGGGTGCCGATGGCCTCCATCTTTCTCGCTTGGTAGAGGTCTTCTTCCAATTGTATGTTTTGGGTTACATCCTTGGCCGAGTGGACAAACGATTCAAGGTCGAAATTTTCATCGAATACGGGGGCAATCGACACCTTAAAGGTTTTCCCCAACTTTTCCTGAGAAATTACTGTTTCTTGGTGGAGGAGGTCTTCCCTGTCTTTTACGAGGGGACATTCGGGGCAAATTTTTAGGTCGGCATTAAACAACTCATAACAGAATCGGCCTATAAGGTCCTCCTCTTTGGCCCCAAACATGGCACAGGCGGCGCTATTGGCCCTCAGAATACGCATATCCTTATCTTGTATGGTAATAATGTCCCTAATGGCGTTGAACGACTTTTCCCATTCCCTTTTAGACTTATTTAACCTCTTCTCGGCCTCCGCCTTTTCCGTTACATCTTGGAATACAAGGACTGCCCCTATACACTCCCCTCGGCTGTCGATTATTGGAGCCCCGCTATCGGCTATCGGATATTCCTTCCCGCTTCTGGAGATCAGGGCGGTATGGTTGGCCAGACCGACAATATACTTCTTCTTTAAGACCTCCTGTATCGGGTTTGTAACCGGTCGGCGGGTCTTCTCATTTACTATATGGAAGACTTCTCCGATATTCTTTCCAAGGGCCTCTTCCGCCGTCCAACCGGTAAGGCTTGAGGCCACGGGGTTAAGGTAGGTAACCCTGCCCGTTGTATCGGTGGAGATAAGGGCGTCCCCCATGGAGCGCATTGTTGTGCGCAGCCACTGCTCCTTTGTCTGGGCGTCCCTTTTGGCCTCTTCAATCTTCTCGTAGTGGTGGGCTCTGGTCTTCTCAAAGAGGTAAAAGAGGGTTATCAGGACGGCAAATAGGAGAAGATAGGTAAAAAATATTATATTCACCGTGGAGTCAAAACCTGAGACCTTATCGCTGATGAGCTGGTGTATCCTTACATCTATTGCCTCTATGGAGGCGATAAGTTCTTGAGAGATGTTATCGTACCGAGCCCGCAAATTAGGGGGGAACTCTTTCTTATCGGTTAGGCTATCCTCCAACTTTTCAGTAATTTCTTTCAGCTTGGCTACCTGTATCCGAAGGGGGGCGATATCTTTCCGAAGTATCGGGTCATCTGTCTTTTCGATAGTAAGTTTTTTTACGCGACCCCCATCAAGGAGGGCCTTTAAATACGACTCACTATTTTCCAGACCCTTATATATCTTCTCTATCTTAAGTAGTCTGTTTTCTAAATCATAATCATCCTGCCTGCCGGTAGCAGGCTGAACAGATTGGGTGAACATCAGATGGGCATTTGATATCTCATACTTTATCTCTGTCAGGCCACCGATCAGGGGGGCATCTCTGCTTATAAGGCGTTTACCGAGACTGAATTGATAGTAGACACAGTAGAGCATTATGACCATTATTATGGCCAAAAGGGGGTAGATTCTGCGGTAGCGGTAGGTCTCTTTTGCTTCGTCTCTGGTTTTAAGGAAATCGCTTAGCGGCATATTTAAATCCTCGGTTATCTTTACAAAGGTTCTATGCTTAATGAGAAGCTACGCTTCAAAATATCGGAATTTTCCCCTATTATCAACTATCTTTTAAGAATGGTTATTTTTTATATCCTTTGACAAGTTGCTCCCCCTTTTATATCATCACAGATATTGTAAGTCCTCTGAGGAGGATAAGAGGGAAGACGGTGTAACCCCGTCGCGGACCCGCCGCTGTAACCGAGGACGAAAACCGCCTATCGCCAATGTCTCTTGAGGGATGTGAAGGCGCGGTTAGTAGAATGATTCGGGAGCCAGAATACCTGCTTATAATGGAACTCTATATTTTGTGGAACCCCGTGGCTGAGGGTTTTATAGAGTTATTATTGAGGATTAAATACGGAATCCCCGAGCATATTGATTATGCGCGGGGATTTTTTTGTTTAAAAATAGGAGGGCTCCGGTGAATAGGTTTACATTTGTCTTTGGGGGCGTGAGGAGCGGCAAGAGTGGTTACGCCCTTAATATGGCCAAGTCTATCTCCGATGATGTTCTCTACATCGCCACATCTACATTTGAGGATGAAGAGATGAGGGAGAGGATAAAAAGGCACAGAGATTCAAGGCCTGCTTCTTGGGGGTTGATAGAGGAGGGGCTTGATATTGGCAAGGCGCTACGTGCGGCGGATGAGAGATATAAGGTTGTCCTTGTTGATTGTTTAGGTGTCTTTATCTCGAACCTTTTATGTAATAACCTGGCCGAGGCCGAGATAGAAGAGAGGGTGACGCGGTTGGCCCGATCAATTAGAGAGGTCGAGGCGGATATTATTGTAGTTTCAAATGAGGTTGGCTGCGGACTCGTTCCCGATAATCCGTTGGGGAGGCAATTCAGGGATTTGGTCGGTTTGGCCAATCAGATGATGTCCAAAGAGGCGGATGAGGTTGTTTTTATGCAGGCTGGGATTCCTGTCACAATAAAAGGGGGAAGATAGGGCATGGGGAAGATAGAGGAAACGATAGCCAAGATAAAAGGTGTAGATCCGGCTCTCTTAGACGAGGCCCAGAAGAGGCTTGATAATCTGACCAAACCGCAGGGGAGTCTCGGAAAGTTAGAGGATACGGCCAAGAAGGTTGTGGGTGCTACTGGAGAGAAGAATCCCTCGACTAAGAGGAAGGTCATATTTACGATGGCCGGGGATCATGGTGTTGTGGCCGAGGGGGTGAGCGCCTTTCCGCAAGAGGTGACTCCTCAGATGGTTTATAATTTCCTAAATGGTGGGGCGGGGGTAAATGTCTTGGCCAGACTGGCCGGGGCAAGGGTTGTTGTGGTTGATATAGGTGTGGCCACCGACCTAAACCCTCATCCTTATCTTATTGTCAAAAAGGTAAAATACGGGACGGCTAATATTGCCAAAGGACCGGCCATGACAAGAGAAGAAGCGATTAAATCTATCGAGAATGGGATAGATGTTTTTGAGGAAGAATTTAAGAATGGGATAGATATTGCGGGAATGGGGGATATGGGTATCGGCAATACTACCCCATCCGCGGCCCTTGCCTCGGTTATAACAGGTAGCAGGGTAGAGGATATAACAGGGCGGGGAACGGGTATCTCGGATGAGGCACTATTAAATAAGATAGATGTAATTAAAAGGGCTATCGATATAAACAAACCTGATCCTAATGATGCTATAGATGTCTTGGCCAAGGTTGGCGGTTTGGAGATAGGGGGGATTGCCGGAGTGATACTGGCTGCTGCTGCCCATAGAGTTCCGGTTGTGGTGGACGGGTTTATCTCCGGAGCGGCCATGCTGATTGCCTATAAATTGGAGCCGAGTGTTAAAGACTATATTATTGCCGCCCATTCCTCTGTTGAGCGGGGGCATAAGGCGATACTCGACTATGTAGGCGTAGAGCCTCTCCTTGATTTGGGGCTTAGACTTGGTGAGGGAACCGGGGCGGCCCTGGCCTTTGGGATAATCGAGGCGAGCCTAAAGATACTTGCCGAGATGGCCACCTTTGAGAGCGCGGCCGTTTCGGAAAAGATATGATACAAAGTCGCATTCAAACGCTAACTGCGTTGGCTTCGTTGTCAGCTCCTCGACATACCAAACAGTATGCCTGTGTCGCTTCCTCCTTGCCGCCTTGTTATCATTTTGAATGCATTTCTGTATGAAACAGCTTCTTATTGCCTTACAGTTTTTAAGCATAATACCGGTCAGGATAAAATCGGAATTGGAAGATAGGGATTTTGGGGAATCACTACTCTACTTCCCCCTGATTGGTCTGTTGATAGGGGTTATCCTATCAGCCGCAGCCATACTTTTAAGGGGGGGCAATCCCCTAGTCAGGGGGGCGGTTCTCCTTATTATATCGGTCATAGTAACGGGGGGTATTCATCTTGACGGTCTGGCCGATACGCTGGACGGCTTCTATGGCGGGAGGGATAAAGAAAGAATCCTCGAGATTATGCGGGATAGCAGTATAGGGGCAATCGGGGCAATCGGCCTAGCCCTGGTGCTGATATTAAAATTCAGCCTCTATGCCTCATATCCTACCCATACCCTTTGGAGGGTATTGATAGCCAGCTCAATTTTTTCGAGATGGGCTCAGACCTTGGCCTGCTCTATATCGACCTACGCCAGGGAGGATGGGAAGGGGAGGGCATTTGTTGAACATGCGGATAAGAATAGACTCATAATCGCGACCCTCTTTACCGTAGGGGCATCCTTCATATTGATGGGCGTTAAAGGGTTTCTTATATTCTTTGTATCCTCACTATTAATATTCATTTTTGTTCGCTACGTTG
>JAHJSF010000024.1 GCA_018830405.1 Nitrospinota bacterium
CATCGCCCCGCCGCTGACTGCCCCGCTCCCGACGAGGGTATGTATCTCATCTATGAATAATATTGCCTTATCCTCCTTTTTAAGGGCGTTGACTACTCCTTTGAGGCGGAGTTCAAAATCCCCCCGATACTTTGTTCCGGCCAGAAGCGCCCCCATGTCGAGGGAATATATAGTTGAGCCTTTTATAACGTCGGGGACTTTCCCTTCGGCTATCATCTTGGCCAGCCCTTCGGCTATGGCGGTCTTCCCGACCCCTGAATCACCGATAAAGAGTGGATTGTTCTTCTGACGGCGGCAGAGGGTTTGGATGGTCCGCTTAATCTCTGCCTCACGCCCGATTATCGGGTCTATCTTTCCGGCTAGCGCCTTATCAACGAGATTGACGGCGTAGAGGTCCAAGGGGTTGGACCTGGGAGATTTGTTTCCTCTTTCCTCATCTTTATCCGCTTCAACCGGAGTGTTGGTAGTGGTTTCTTGCCCCCCCAGTTCCCCGTGCGATACCTCCTGAATAAGCTGATAACGTAGTATGCCGGTCTCCTCGAGAAAGTAGACGGCATAAGATTCCGGCTCGTCATACATGGCAATGAGGACATCAACGGGGGTAATCGCCCCCCCTTTGCCGGCGCTCTGGAGATGTATGGCTGCCTTCTGAACAACTCTCTGAAAGGCAACCGATGGGGTAGGGGGAGTCTTTTTTTCCGTCGGCAGTGAGGGCTGTTCGGCCAAGAAGGCGTTAAGCTTTTCCTTTATGGTATCCAAGCCGCCGCCGTTGGCATTTATCAGGGTGATTACCTCCTTATCCATCAGAATGGCGTAGAGGAGGTGTTCTAGGGTAATATATTCATGGTGGAGGGAGTGGGCGTGTTTGGCCGCAACATTTATGGCGATCTCTATCTCTGAACCTATAATCCCCATCCTATTCAGGCTCCATGGTGCATTTTAGGGGGTATTCTTCCTTGGTTGCTAATTCGGCTACACGTAAGACCTTCGTCTCGGCGATTTCTCTGGTATACATCCCGGCCAAACCGACCCCCTTTTTGTGGACGTTTAACATGATGTGGGCTGCCTCTGCCTCGCTCTTATGAAAGACGCCCATGAGTATCGATATGACAAACTCCATGGTGGTATAGTCGTCATTGTGGAGTATGACCCTATACATGCGGGGTCTGACAACCGCTATCTCCTCTTCAAGGAGGTGCTCAAGCCTTATTTCGTTTTCTTTGTCGCTCATAGTCGGTAACCAATAGTCTGTAGATTATCTTTTAATCGTTCCACACCCCCATTCTACCACCATACCCCCCAACTTTTAAAAGGGAAGATCTCTTTTGCCAACCGGGAGATTTTCTCCTACTTAAAGATTCTTTAACCTGCTACAATACTTTTTTTCGAAAATTGCGCTCGTAGCTCAGGGGATAGAGCAACAGACTCCGAATCTGTAGGCCGGTGGTTCGATTCCACTCGAGCGCACCATTTGCACTTTTTAAAATAAAAAGGTATACTTTAGAAGTTGCTACCACCTTCGGTGTGGTACAATTAAACAAAAAATTGCACATTAATAAGAAGTGGGCATCCAATGCCCACTTTTTTTTATACCTAAAGGGGAGAGAGATGGACAAGATTAGGGTTGAAGAATTGTTGACCCCTATTCTCTTATCTGGCGGTTTTGAGCTAGTAGATGTTGAGTATAAACAGGAGGGAGGAACCTTCTTCTTAAGGGTCTTCATAGACAAAGAGGGGGGGCTAAGCCTCGATGACTGCGCGCTGGTTAATGAAGAGCTTGGAACCATTCTCGATGTTGAGGATGTTATACCGAACGAGTATACACTGGAGGTTTCTTCTCCTGGGGTAGAACGTCCCTTAAAGAAGATAGAGGATTACAAACGCTTTGCAGGACAACGGGCAAGGCTGAAGCTATACAAGCCGTTAGAGGGGAAGAAGGATATAGTGGGTGTTATAGATAGTGTTGAGGATAGCAGGATAAGGTTGATAGAAGATAAAACAAACACTTCGATAGAAGTGGACTTAAAAGATATAGCGAAAAGTAACCTAAAGGTATGGTGATAATATGTCTGTAGATCTTAATATGGTTCTTGAGCAGATTATGAGGGAAAAGGGAATCGACAAGGAGAGGCTTGTTGAGACCATTAAGAGTGCCGTCATATTCGCCTCAAAAAAGAGGTATGGTCTCGATAATATAGAGGCCGACTTCGACATGGATACAAGCGAGATAAAGCTCTTTGTCAATAAAGAGGTAGTCAAAAAGGTTGATAATGGCGATTTGGAAATCACCCTCGAAGATGCGGTTGAGCTTAATGACGAGGCGGAGATTGGGGATACCCTGTCTGTTCCTATGGTTGTGGAAGACTTGGGCCGAATTGCGGCTCATGCCGCCAAACAGCTTTTGTTTCAAAAGGTTAGAGAGGCTGAACATGATGTAATATACGAGAACTTCAAGGATAAGAAGGGGGAACTTATCAGCGGCATTGTCTCCCGTAAAGACAAGGCGGGGATATATGTAGACCTGGTCAAAACAGAGGCCTTTCTTCCTAAAAGGGAGCAATCCTTCAGAGAGAACTTCAAAAGGGGCGACCGTATAAA
>JAHJSF010000165.1 GCA_018830405.1 Nitrospinota bacterium
AAGAGAAGACATGGAAACTAGACCCTGACCACCCATGGAGAAACAATAGAATTAACATGAAGCACAGTGAGGTTAGGGGGACTATCCCCCTAACCCAAACCAAAACCCTACAAAGGGGACATTTCTAAATAGTTTTGACAATATATAAATAAAAGATGTCAAGCTTATTTATAGCACTATCATTTTTTTGAGGGGAAGGGGGAAGTCTAACAAGAAATGATAATCTTCTTATAGGGTTAGACTATCTCAATGTACAAGCCTTAGTATGTCGTTATAAAAGGCAAAGATCATGAAGGCCATAAGAAGAAACATCCCTACCTGCTGGGCCTTCTCTCGAATATTGATATTAACCGGCCGACCAATTACAATCTCTATCAGAAAAAAGAGTATATGCCCCCCATCCAATACAGGTATCGGAAAGAGATTTAAAAGGCCGAGGTTGATACTTATAATAGCTGCAAAGGTAAAGTAAGAGAGAAACCCCTGACTGGCCGAACGGCCTGCCTCTTGAGCAATGAGGATAGGGCCCCCCAGGTTTTTCATTGAGATCTCCCCGGCAAACATCTTCCTGATAGAACTGAGTATCAGTACGGAAATCTCCCAAGACTTAATGGTGCCGTACTTGAAGGCCGTTGGAACCGAATAACGCTCCAAGACAAGCATCGGCTCTATCCCGATAAAACCTATCTCCCCTTTTTCGTCCGACCTTGGCGTAACCTTAAAAGAGAGATGATTCCCTGAACGTTCAACGGCTATGTTCACCTCTTTCCCCGCCGAGGCGTGTATGATAGCCGCCATCTCTGACCAGGTCTCCAGTCTCTGACCATCTATAGACAGAACGCGGTCCCCGGCGACTAGACCGGCCTCTTGGGCCGGGTACCCATCTACGGTCGCCCCCACAATAGGCTGACCCGATGGAACCTGTATCCCAAGCATATAGACCGAGGAGAGGATTAAAACCGCAAAGATGATATTGAAGAGTGGCCCGGCCACTACCACCGCCAGTCTCGATAGAACAGGTTTGGCCGAAAACGATTTCTCAAGATCGACCTCGGAGACATCCTCTGTTGGATCCTCACCGACAAGTTTAACGTACCCCCCCAGTGGTATCATGGAAAGAAGGTATTCCGTCTCCCCAATCTGCTTCCCCAATATCTTTTTACCGAAACCAAGCGAAAACTTTTCCACCCCGACGCCCATCCATTTGGCCACAAGAAAATGCCCCAACTCGTGGACAAAGATTAACATACCTAAAAGTATAATTGCTGCCACTATGTTACCCATAATCAATCCCTATTATCCTCTATAACCTCTACATTTTTAGGAGGTACGAAATTAAACATTGTATCGGGAATATCGCTCTCCCTATCAACCTCCGACATAATAACCCTAGTGCTGTTACCAAAATAATCTATTACATTTGTCTCTTCTACCTGAAAGGTCTTTCTGTTGACCCCTATTATGATTTTAGCCATATTTAACTCCCCCCTCTTGGGGACAAGGGAAAGATACCTTAATTTAGCATCCCCCCATTCAAGAGTCACGGAGGATATCTCAAACAATTGCCTAATCTTTCCCTTGCCCATCAAAAAATTGTAGGGGGAATCGGGGGCTACGGCCTCACTAAGTTTGCTCTTGGTAGCTTGTCCGTCGAGGGGGAGGTAGAACCAGAGGGTATTCCCATCCGATACTATAACCTGCTCCTCCGGCTCCTTATACTCCCATCTCATCCTGCCCGGTTTCTTTAAGTATGCCTTCCCCTTCGAGATATTTTGCCGGTTGTGCTGTTTGAGATAGGCTACCTGTGTAAAATTACCGGTCAAGGTTTTGTTTAGCTCATACTGTTTTTGGATCGCATTAACAAAGTTATCCAAAGAGTCGGGGGCGGCCGATAGAGTAGGGACAAAGAAGAGTAAGAGCAAAAAAACCAAACCGACTATAGAAGGAAGTATATATTGTCTCAACTGGGTATTCATATTATAAGAAGTGGAAAAATTATTCACGAATTTATTCTTTTACCATAACGGTTCGCCCCTTGACCTTAACCCGCCCCTCAGCCAAGGCCTTCAGCACCAATGGATATATTTTATGTTCCTCGGCCAATATCCTCTTGGCCAGTGTCTCGGCTGTATCCCCCTCTTTAACCTCGACGACCCTTTGGGCTATAATCGGCCCGCTGTCCACCCCTTTATCAACTATATGCACGGTCACACCGCTGTATTTAACCCCATAATCAATGGCCTGCTGCTGGGCATCCAACCCGGGGAAGGCAGGGAGAAGGGATGGGTGAATATTTATTATCCTGTTATGGTAGGCATCGACAAAATAGGGAGATATGATACGCATAAATCCAGCCAGACAAACCAAATCTATCCCTTCGCCCCGCAAGGTCTCAACAATAGCCCTATCATACTCCTCTTTACCTTTGTACTCCTTGGGGTCTAAAAAGAGTGTCTTAAGCCCAGATTTCTTAGCCTTGGCAAGACCTTCCGCCTCGGCTCGATTGCTCAAGACCAGACCTATCTCGGCCGGTATAAAACCGGACTTCACCCCCTTTATAAGGGCCTCCATATTGGAGCCGCGCCCCGATATCAGTATGGCGACTCTCATCATCCCCCCAACAGCTCCTTGAGTATCTTATTGACCAGCATAAAGTTCTCCGAATGCCCGGTCATGCTGGCCTTGATATGTCCCCTGATTGGGCGCCCCAAGAGATAAAAATCACCCAGGATATCAAGTATCTTATGTCTGACAAACTCATCCTTAAAACGCAACTCGGTATTTATAACCTTTTCGTGGTCAAC
>JAHJSF010000166.1 GCA_018830405.1 Nitrospinota bacterium
AGATGAGAAGGGATACATCCTTTTATCAAAACATTCCCTTTAGTAATAGCTGCAGCAACCATATATGTCCCTGCTTCAATTCTATCTGGAATAACATTATACTCTACTGGATTTAATCGTTCCACACCATTAATCTCTATTTTACTTGTTCCTGCTCCGGATATTGATGCCCCAGCCTTATTCAGGAAATTAGCCAAGTCAACTATCTCCGGTTCCAGAGCAGCATCATGGATTATGGTTTGACCCTCAGCTAAGCAAGCTGCCATCATAATATTTTCTGTTCCGGTAACTGACGATGTATCAAAATAAACCCTGTTACCAACCAGACGATTGGCTGAGGCGATTATATAGCCATGCTCAAGCCGTATCTTAGCCCCCATCGCCTCCAGGCCTTTGATATGAAGGTTTATAGGGCGTTCTCCTATGGCACATCCCCCCGGGAGAGAAAGTCTAACCTCGCCGCATCTCACAAGCAGCGGGGCCAGAAGGAGGCAAGAGGCCCGCATCGTCTTGACCAGTTCGTAGGGAACCTCATTTCTATTTAGATCGGAACTATCAATCTCTAAGACATTCGGCTTTTTATTCTCTACAATTACCCCTATCTCGCCGAGCAATTTTGAGGCCGTCTTGACATCACCCAGTTGGGGAACATTACTTATAGTTACTTTGTCGGAGGTAAGCAGTGAGGCGGCCATAGCCGGCAGGGCGGCATTTTTGGCCCCGCTTATAACTATCTCCCCCTTTAACCGATTCCCCCCTCTAACTAATATCTTATCCATACCTAAACCAAGTCCCTTTTAAGCCGGCAATCTTTTGACAGCCACTACTCTCTCAATACCTGCCAAGTCGTTAATTATCTCCGCCTCACCAAAGATTGCCAAACTATTTATAAAACCGATTATATCCATGGCCTGCCCCATTCCTGTTTCCATAATAAGAACCCCCTCGGGACGAAGTATGGCCTGGCATCCCTCTATTATTTGCCTATAGCTGACAAGACCGTCCGCTCCGCCATCCAAGGCCAACCTTGGCTCAAAAAGGGCCACCTCCGGCATAAGAGCGCCTATATCGGCAGACCTTATATAAGGCGGATTTGAAACGATTATATCAAAGAGACCCCCATTCTCTAAATTTGAGAATGGAAGGTTCCGGAGGTCCGCCTTGAGAAAAGATATCCTTCCCTCAAGATTCAGGGCCTTACTATTGAATCTGGCCGTCTCTAAGGCCTCGGCCGATATATCCACAGCGGTACAATGAAGAGAGGGAATCTCCGAGGCAAGGCTTATCGGAATGTTCCCCGAACCTGTCCCTATATCTAAAAGCTTAATGTTCCCGTTCATGGAAGATATATAGCCAAGGGCGGTCTCGACCAATATCTCCGTTTCCGGTCTGGGGATTAGGGTGTGGCGGTTCACGGTTAAGGGGTGATTCCAAAATTCCTTTTTGCCTATGATATAGGCTAGCGGTTCCCGCCTGCTTCTCCTGGCTATGGCTTCTCTATAGCTTAGGATATCCTCGGGAGATACCGCAAAATCGGGGCGGCTATATATTAAAACATCATCTACGGAAAGAAAGGCCGTCAGGAGTATCTTGGCATCAAGGCGGTAAGAGTCGATACCTGCAGCAGTTAGTTGTCCCTCCCCCCATTTGAGAAGAGAGTTAAGATTAGAGGGCATTTCATCAAGAGAAGGGAATAACTTATTATTTTTTGCCACTATTAACGGCTACGGCATCAGCAGATTCAATCAGCTTGGTCTGGTAAAACAGCATAATCTTCTCAAGAAGTTCGTGAAGATCCCCATTCATTACCTGCTCAAGTTTGTAGAGGGTCAACCCAACCCTATGATCGGTTACCCGTCCCTGCGGGAAATTGTATGTCCTTATCTTCTCGCTTCTGTCTCCGCTGCCGACCTGATCTTTTCTGAATTTGGCCCGGTCATCATCCTGCTCTCTCTGGTATTTATCATACAATTTCGCTCTAAGGATTTTCATCGCCTTATCCTTATTCTTATGCTGAGATTTTTCATCCTGCATAGATATGACAATACCTGAAGGCATATGGGTAAGACGAACCCCTGAGTCGGTTGTGTTGACAGACTGCCCTCCGGCTCCTCCTGAACGGAAGACATCATAACGGATATCCTCGGGGCGTATGTTTACCTCCACCTCCTCCGCCTCAGGGAGGATGGCCACGGTAATTGCAGAGGTATGTATTCGGCCGGAGGCCTCCGTCTCGGGGACCCGCTGAACCCTGTGGGTTCCGCTTTCATACTTTAGAAATTTGTAGACCCCTTTACCGCTGATAGAACCGATAATCTCCTTGACCCCCCCTTTACCGGTATCGGTGGAACCCATCACCTCAATCTTCCACCCCTTCATCTCGGCATACTTGGAATACATTCGGAATATTTCGGCGGCAAAGAGAGAGGCCTCATCACCGCCGGTTCCGGCCCTAATTTCAAGAATAATATTTTTCTCGTCATCGGGGTCTTTGGGGATAAGGGCTACCTTGATCTCCTCTTCAACAGACTTGAGGTCTTTGGTGAGAATTTTTACCTCGTCCTCGGCCATGGCCACAAGTTCCTTGTCCGCCCCCTTCTCCTCTATAATCTCTCGATTGGAGGCGATCTCTCCTTTTAAGGAAAGATACCTTTTGTAGATTTGGACAATATCGGTCAAGGATGAATATTCTTTGGATAAGCGCCGAAACTCGTTCTGGTTGGCTATAGTCTCTTTTTGACTAAGAAGTTCTCCAAGTTCATTATAGTGGACAAGAGTAGTGCCCAACTTATCAAAGATATTGTTTTTCATTCCCTAAGATAATCCGAGAATCTACTTATTAGTCTTGCTATACTTCTCTTTAAACTTCTCAGCTCGTCCTGCCACCTTAAGCTGTCCCTGTTTACCGGTATAAAAGGGATGACACTTCGAACAGGTCTCAACGGACATATCCCCGGCAACTGACCTGGTTTTTAGCTTGGTACCGCAAGCACATTTTATTGTTGCTTCAACATATTCAGGGTGAATACCTTCCTTCATTACTGCTCCTCCATTTGTTAATTGTGTTAAAAATCAAATATTATACTACTTTATATTAACCATTCATAAGGCTTATAAATTTCTTATTCGTTTTAGCCTCTCTCATTTTTTCTTGTAAAAGCTCCATACTTTCAACCATGCCCATGGGTTGGAGAACCTTTCTGAGAATCCAGATACGGTTGAGCTCATCTGCGCTGAGGAGCAACTCCTCTTTCCTTGTTCCTGAGGAATATATGTCGATAGACGGGAAGATTCTCTTATCGGAGAGCTTACGATCCAATCTAACCTCCATATTGCCAGTACCTTTGAACTCCTCAAATATGACATCATCCATACGGCTGCCGGTATCAACCAGGGCGGTGGCGACAATAGTCAGGCTACCCCCCTCTTCAATGTTTCTGGCGGCCCCAAAGAATCTCTTAGGTCTCTGCAGGGCGTTAGAGTCTATACCGCCCGAAAGAACACGGCCGCTCGGCGGGGCTATAGTATTGTAGGCCCTGGCCAGACGGGTAATACTGTCGAGGAGAATAACAACATCCCTCTTATGTTCCACCAGACGTTTGGCCTTCTCGCATACTATCTCGGCCACCTGAACGTGTCTGGTAGCCGGTTCGTCAAATGTGGAGCTTATAACCTCCCCATCAACGGAACGTATCATATCGGTAACCTCCTCAGGTCTCTCATCTATCAACAGAACAATGAGATAGACCTCAGGATGGTTTTTGGTAATTCCATGGGCCAGCGATTGAAGCAACATCGTCTTACCCGTTCTGGGGGGAGCGACTATCAATCCCCTCTGCCCTTTACCAATAGGAGCAAGGAGGTCAAGGATTCTGGTCGAGAGATCGCCACTTGTAGTCTCTAATCTCAGTCTCTCGTCAGGATAGAGAGGGGTAAGGTTATCAAATAGAATTTTATCCTTGGCATTCTTCGGGTCCTCAAAGTTTATCGCATCAACCTTGAGGAGGGCGAAGTACCTCTCCCCATTCTTAGGGGGGCGTACCTCACCGGATATTGTATCCCCGGTTCTCATATTGAATCTTCTAATCTGGGATGGGGAGACATAAATGTCATCGGGGCCGGGGAGATAGTTACTGCTGGGGGCACGGAGAAATCCGAAACCATCGGGAAGTATCTCAACAACTCCTTCGCCGAATATCTTCCCCTTCCGTTTTGTTTGGGCCTCAAGCAGCTTAAAGATAAGCTCCTGTTTCTTTATACCGGCTATTTCCTGAAGCTCCAATTCCTTAGCTATTTCGGTAAGTTCGGTAATAGTTTTAACCTTAAGCTTACCAATGTCCATACTATCTAAATCCATAAAATCTCCTTAACTCTGTAATAAAAATAATTTCGGGAAGTATCTTAAAGGGAAATAATCTATATTTCTCTCAAACTCCTCCCTGCTTTGCCCATCAAACTATAAAAATATAACCTCATTCCCTAACAACACTCTTAATAAGCATAAAAGGATAGTGAGCCTCGGACTAAAACAATATTGAATTTTGCAATAAGGATACGACTACACGTTTCAGGGGCTAAACGGGAATATAATAAAATGGGTTGTTTACCTATTAATGGAAAGGAAAACCGTAGTCTAAAAAAACAAGGGACTAAATCGGGCAAACCTTACAACTATGGGTGGTATATTATTATCTACATAAACTTTTGTCAACTTTTTTTATTGGAAATGTAGCGAGCAGATAAACTGTCCTCATCTGTAGCACATCAATTGTCCGGTTATTATTATAATGTATGGCCAGAGAAAGGAGGGCTATACATGAGACGAACGGAGATACTGCAGGAGG
>JAHJSF010000025.1 GCA_018830405.1 Nitrospinota bacterium
AGATGAACGAAGAAATAAAAACAGAGTTAGAAGAGAGTAATAGCAGTGCGAAAGTATCAAGAAGAAATTTCGTTAAATTGATGTCTGCCGGATGGGTTCTTTTGGCCGCAGCAGCAGGAGGGACTACCTTGGCGGCCTTGCGTTCTTTTATCCCTAATACATTAAAAGAGCCGTCAAAAAAACGAAAGGTAGGCTTTTTAGAGGAATTCAAGATTGGGGTAGATGAAAGGTTTCTGAAAGATTTTAGGGTCTTTGTTGTCCGTGAGGATGAGCAAATGTATGCCTTAGAGGCCTCATGTTCTCACTTGGGCTGTACACCAAAATGGTTGCCGGATCAGGAAATGTTTGATTGTGCCTGCCATGGAGGTAGATTCAGCAAAGATGGCATGAATGTGGCGGGCCCTCCCCCGAGAGCGTTAGACAGGGTCAAGATTACCCTGGCCGATGATGGTCAGATAATGTTAGACAAGGCAACCCTCTTTGTCCGTGATACAGCCAGGGGCAAAAATGAGTGGGGTAAAGAAGGGGCATATTTGGAGGTGTAGATAATGTTTCCAGTAAAAAAGATTATGAGCAAGAATGTGACTAAACTGCCGGCTGATAAACCGGTAAGTGGTGTAGTCGTTTCAATGCAGACCTCCCACTGTGGAAGCGTTGTTATTGCTGAGGGGGATGAATATGTCGGTATTATTACCGAAAGGGATCTTGTCCTAAAGGTGATGGGCACAGGTAAGGATCTGGAAAAAACCCTGAATAGGGAGATTATGTCTTCACCTGTGATGACAATTGATGAGGAGGCCGGCATCATTGAAGCTAATGATCTGATGGATTTACATCAGATAAGACATCTGGTGGTGGTTAACAAAAAGGGGGAGATGGTTGGGGTTGTTTCTGTCCGTGACCTGCTTCATCCTGTCTATCTGGGAGATACAACATGGTAAAACCAAGATATCGGGTTAGAAGATTGGACTCGGAATATTGGTTTGAGAATGTCCCCTGTCAGTCAGCCTGTCCGGTAGGGACAGAGGCAGGTAAATATGTGACAGCTATCGCTAGAAGTGACTATGACGAAGCCGCCCGGATAGCCTCAGAACCAAATCCATTGGCAGCGATTTGTGGTGTTGTGTGTGCTCATCCTTGCGAGAAGTCTTGCCGAAGAGGAAACATTGATGAACCTGTGGCGATTAGAGCCTTGAAGCGAACTGCATTAGAATCTGGAATCCAGAAAGCATTGAATCGCTCCTCAGGTAAAGAAGGAAAAAGAATAGCCATTATTGGGGCAGGCCCGGCCGGACTAGCCGCGGCTTCGGAGTTGGCCAAGATCGGACATCAGCCTGTTATATTTGAGAGCTCTGACAGGGTTGGTGGCATGACCGCCTTTGGAATACCACGGTATCGGCTTCCAATGAATGTAATTTCCGAGAATGGAAAGCTTATCCTAGATAATTTGAGCATAGAGCTCCGAACCGATGTCGTCATTGGGCGGGATATCTTGGTAAACGATCTCCTTAAGAGAGAAGGCTTTTCGGCTGTCATTGCAGCCGTTGGGGCAAAGCTACCCAGAAAAATTCCACTTTCCGGCATAGATTTACAGGGTGTCTTCCAAGGAATAGACTTTCTTATGGGAGTTGCTTCAGAAAAAGAGTATGAGATTGTGGGGAAAAAGGTTGTTGTCATCGGAGGCGGCAATGTGGCCATGGATGCTGCCAGAAGCGCCGTTCGCCTTGGCCCGGCTGAGGTACATTTAGTCTGTATGGAATCTCGAGCAGAGATGCCGGCCGATAAACTCGAGATCAAGGAAGCCCTTGAAGAGGGGGTTATCTTTCATAATTCCAAGGGCCCAAGAGAAATTATGGGTCTAAAAGATGTCTCAGGGCTGAAATGTGTCGCGGTTAAATCTGTTTTTGATCAGGAGGGAAAATTCAATCCCTCCTTCATTGAGGATGAGCAAGTGGTTTTGCCGGCAGACATAGTTATTATGACCATCGGCCAGATGCCTGACGATAGCTGGGCTAAAGGTCTTGATGGGATTACCTTTACCCGCTTTGGAACTCCAGTTATAGATAAAGAAACTCTGTCCACTGAGGTAGACGGCATCTTTGCTGCAGGAGATTTGGCCACCGGCCCCGGAATTGCTATCTCGGCTGTAGAGTCAGGAATAAGAGCGGCCAGATCGGTTGATGCCTGGTTTAGGGGAGAGAAGGCTGTTCTGAAACGAAAGTTTAGGCAAGAGGTGGTTGATTACGCCACTAACCCAGAGATTGATTCCATTTTACGGCAAGAGCCAGCTGCCCTTTTGCCTGAGGAGAGAAGAACCAACTTTAATCAGGTAGAGCTTGCCTTCGATCCTGATATTGCCAGAGAACAGGCCAAAAGATGTCTGAACTGCTCTGTTAGCCCTGTTTTTAACCGGGAGACATGCCTTCTTTGTGGAGGGTGTGTTGATGTTTGTCCCAACTCCTGTTTGAGGTTGATTAGACCGGAAGAGGCTCAAATAGAAGAGGGGACGAATACCTTACCGGAGGCGCAGTCTCTTGAGGGGAAAACATTACTCATTAAGGATGAGGAACAATGTATTCGGTGTGGGCTATGTGTCAGTCGTTGTCCTGTTGGAGCCGTAAGTATGGCTCAGTTTACATTTGAAAAGGAGTGGGTCTATTCTGCTCAGGATGCGGGTATTTAGGCTGTAGACGATTAGGTGATGGGGTCGATATGCGACTAACCTCCCTCTGATAATTGATAAAGGATGTGGATAGTATGAATGAAAATATTGATGAGAAGAGATTCGGTTTAATGGCAGAGGTTGCAGGGGAATCAAACCTTACCGCTAAAAACCCGGATGATTGTGTTCCGACTTGGCCAAATCTGGTCTATCGAGAACTTATCTGTATGATACTGGTGATGTCGCTTCTTCTTCTCTTGTCTCTTCTCTTCAGGGCCCCCCTGGAAGGGATGGCTAACCCTGCTGTGACACCAAATCCGGCCAAGGCGCCATGGTATTTTGTTGGGCTGCAGGAGATCCTCCACTATTTTGATCCATGGATAGCCGGCGTAATTATACCAGGAGCTACTATGCTTGGACTTATGTGCATACCCTATATTGACCCAAACAGAAAAGGGACTGGGGAATATAACCTCAAGGTAAGACCTTATGCCTGGATGTTTGTATTTGCATATGCGATGTGGTTTGCCCTGATTTTTGTCGGCAGGTTTATGCGTGGCCCCAGCTGGCTCCTTTATTGGCCGTGGGAAGCATGGGATATCCATAGGGTTGCAGCTGCTCACGACATTAATTTGTCGGAGTTGCTTAGAATACCATCTACGATCCCTTGGGTTTTGCGGGAGATTCCCGGCATGGCACTACTTCTACTTCACTTTGTCGGCATTCCTTTGATTATGAATAAAAGGATGAAAGGGCCGTATCAATCTCTTGGCATCATCCGCAAGATTATATTTTGGGCAATGGTTATGGGGATGTTCTTTGTGACCTTAAAGATATTCTTGCGGCAGTTTAACATAGAATACCTCTTGATTACGCCGTGGTTTTCGATATAGGTAATAGTTCAGGTGTAAAGTAATTCAAGCTTCCGGCTTGATGATTTTGTTTACACCTGCAAGCGGAATTCTTGCGTTACTTTTCCCCTATCTTAAGCATTAAATATGGAGATTATATAAATGAAAAAATTGCATATCTGGTTTATAGTGGCTAGTTTTCTGCTATTTGCTGTTACCTCAATCGCATATTACAATGAACATAACCGTGAGTGGAAGCAATATCAACGGCAATTCAGGGTTGTAGAATACGAGAAGACTAAAAAAGATTATGCAGAGTTGTTAGAATCCTTTGCCCAGTCCTCAGAAGGGAAAGATAAAGAAGAGATAGAGATGCTCAGAGAGCAATATCGGCTTGATTGGTATGAGTCAAGGCTGTCCAATATTAAACCGGGCCTTTTAGATAGGTTGCGTAACTTTATATTTATTGACTTCCTTTACCCTACGAACAAGATTAGAGAGGTATCTCTGCCTGGTCTTGATAATCGGGTTGATAGGTGTACTACCTGCCATCAGGCTATTGACCGCCAGGGTTTTGAACAGGTTGATTTTCCGGGCCTTAAAAAGGAGCCAAGGCGGGGGTTTGATAACCAGGGGTTACCCTTTACTACCCATTCTCGTTATGACCTTATTATAAAAAATCATCCGCCGGAAACATTTGGCTGTACTGCCTGCCATCAGGGGCAGGGTCGGGCTACAGATAGTAAATCTGCTAAGGGAGATGTTCCCCATTGGGAAGAACCTCTTTTGCCGGCAAAATTTGTAGAATCGTCATGCGCTAAGTGTCATGTAGGATCTGGTGAGCTTGAAGGGGCTAAAAGTCTTTCACTCGGAAAGAAGCTCTTTGTGGAAAGGGGTTGCTTCGCCTGCCATGCCATAGACAGGGAAGGGTTTAGGGAAATTGCTAAAGGCAGCCTAGGTCCCCCTTTAACCTCTTTCGGCTCAAAAAGGGTTGAAGACCTGCAGTGGGGAGAGGTGACTGATGTCCCTAGGACAAAATGGGATTGGCATTTTGCCTTTGTCAAAGAGCCGGAGTTGTTTAACCCGGAAACGCAAATGACCAACTACGGCCTTACAGACGAGGAGGCCGAGGCCCTGACCAATTTTGTCTTAGGTCTTGTTGATGAAGAGGTAGGTAGCCGCTACCTGGTGAGACCAAAGGTTGAAAAGGCAAATAGTAGCTCTCAACCGGTAAAATCTAAGACTGGAGATGTCACCGCTAAAGGATCTTCGCCGGGAAGAGAACTCTTTCTGGAAAGGGGATGCATTGCCTGTCATACCATAGACAGGGAAGGTTTAAGAGAGGTTGCTAACGGCACCGTGGGTCCTCCCTTAACCTTTTTTGGCTCAAAAGGGGTTGATGAACTGGAATGGGGAGAAGTGACAGATATCCCCAGGACAAAACGGGATTGGGTCGTTGCCTATATCAAAGATCCGGCGAGGTTTAAGCCGGATACGCTAATGAGTGACTATGGCCTTACAGACGAAGAGATAGACGCCTTGGCCGATTTTATGTTAGGTCTTGTTAAATGAGAAGAGATAAATAGTAGCAATCATGTTAAAAGCAAAGATTGAAAAGATTGCGGATAATGACTATATGCTCAAGCTTTACCTCCAAGAGTTTATTGGAAGAAGGCCGGCTAATTTTTAAGTATTATCCTATCCGTCTCGTTGACCATATCAATAATCGGAATTTCCGGGCTATTATCTCCCATGAGTTTTTTGGCGAGAGCCGGAGAAATGCTTCTATACTTGAGAGTTGTTTCAATCTCTAAAGGGGATTTTGCCCCAGGGGGGATGTCGAAAGAGAAGTTTTCTATTCTATGTCCCTTCGGAGGGATCCTGTAATCATGAAGCACCCGATCGGCTAAGGCAACATTTATAGTTGGTTTCCCCTCTTTGTCTCCCAATTGAGTATTGTATAGGACTGCATCTTTGTCCAGATTCCCCTCTTTATCAAGGTCTCCCGAACTGAAAATAATCTTTCCGGAGGCGTCCTTAACCTTGAGAGTGAGCCACATCTCCCTTATTTCGGTGACACCTGTCGGGAGATAGTGCCCCGCCCCGGAGTTTATTACCTTAACCTTTATTAGGGCAGGCTGACCGGTACTATAGGAGCCCTCCTTTATTATCTCGAGGTCGGCGGCATTTTTTAGTCTCTCTATCGCCATTCCTGCGTTCACCTCACTCCCCAAAAGTTTTGTGACTATGGCGTTTCCTCCGACAAAATAGTGGGTCCAAATATGTTTTCTATCCGGCCCATCAAAGGCGGCCTTGCCTGGATTGTCCGGTCTTTCCGTTTTGCCTGTAGCAGGTATGCCGGGACGCTGTCTCATGTGACAGTCCTGACAGTTGACCGTTGTTTCCGGATTTCCTGAATTATAGGGACTCTCCTTCCACTCGTCATAGGTTGTTTCAAGGGGGAGATTGTTGGCTACGTGAGAGACGTTGTGGCACAGTCCGCAGAATTCAGACTTGGTATGGAGTTCCGAATATTTTGAGGGATGGAAGGGGGTTTCTGAGTCCTTGAAGGGGCCTAGCATGGTCGAAGGTTCGGCTAAACCACCTCCCGGAGCCACCTCATAAGCCGCATCACCGATATGCTTTACCTCATTTATATTGTGACACCAGTTGCAAAAAATTCCTTGGGCAGGTAGAGGCGCAAGTTTGTCGTAGTCTTCCTCTGGAGAGGAAATTGAATGGGATCGAAACCCTAGAGGGGTATGGCACTTTATGCAGGCCTTCATCTCAAGGAGTTCCCCTTCCTCTTTTGCATCCTTATAATAGAAGAGCTTTGTAGCCGCTCTCCAGAGGGGGTCAACAAATGCCTTGCTGTGCATAGACCCGCTCCACTGACTGTAAATATCAGTATGACATGCGCTGCACACAGCGGGGTCTATAAACTGATCAATTTCGACCTTTTTAAAATCGAAGATCCCACTTTTTTTTCCAGGGGGGAGTTTGTCTTCATCTTTTTGTTCTCGGCCACCTTCTCCCTTTTTGTCGAGGCAAAGGAAACGGAAACGAACATGATCAGAGCAACGAGTAGAAAAAAGGTTTTTTTCATGGGAACCCCCTGCGATAAAGTTTCAAGTGTTGATTTTCCGTTTCACGGCAGGGGACATCCCCCTGTTTTTTGACCACCAGTTTGGTAGTCTTTTAATAATACTCTATCACGGTGAAGATGTTTGTTGACAGGGTAATTTCAGAAAAATTTTGCAATGAGGCCCTGATTGTGTTAAATCGTTCACCCCTCTTTACCTCTTGAACTGATTGGGTCATTAGCCTAAAAAAACATAAAAAAATATTGCTACTTTGACACAACTTATGCTAAATTGTTAATCCCTATAAGTACAATGATAATACTATTATATTATTATTGCCACAATATGGGGGTAATGATACGTAGAAAAAGGTAAAGGAAAGGAGGCGAATCTTTGATTATCTTGA
>JAHJSF010000167.1 GCA_018830405.1 Nitrospinota bacterium
ATTTTATCCGGCTGAAGAATATCATCAGGGCTACTATAAAAAGAATCCTCTCCGCTATAAATATTACCGTACCAGCTGTGGCCGTGACAGACGCCTTAAAGAGCTTTGGGGGGCCGAGGCAAAGACGGCCGGAGTCTCGGCTAATAAAGCCGGTAAATATGGCAGACCTGATGATGCAACTATGCAGACCTGATGATGCAACTATAAAGAGTATGCTTACCCCCCTTCAGTATAAGGTTACCCAGAAGGAGGGGACGGAAACCCCTTTCAAAAACGAATATTGGGATAATAAGAGAGAGGGGATATATGTTGATATAGTCTCGGGAGAACCTCTCTTTAGCTCAATAGATAAATATAAGTCTGGAACCGGCTGGCCAAGTTTTACCAAACCGCTTGAGCCGGATAATATTGTCGAGAGGGAGGATAGGAGTTGGTTTTCCGTTAGGACGGAGATAAGGAGCAAATATGGGGATTCTCATATTGGGCATGTCTTTAACGATGGCCCTGCACCGACCGGACTCAGATATTGCATGAACTCGGCGGCCCTCCGTTTTATCCTCAAAGAGGATCTTAAGAAAGAGGGGTATGGAGAGTATGAAAAACTATTTTAAAAATAATTTAGGGGGAACTTAATCTATTCTCTAATCGCCTAATCCTCCCTCCTCAGAGGCTGCCAGCTCTTCCGTTGGATGGAGCAGATGTTTGGGCATAAAGAGTGCGTTGGCTATAAGGGTAGGAAATATTGCGCTCCCTATGATGGCGGCCACCAGATAGGAATATTGTTCCTTAGTTATGATGTTGTGGGATAGTCCGTATAGGGCGCATATCGTTCCGAACATAAGCCCGGTCGACATCATCAGGGTGTAATACCAACGTTCTTTTCCCATATTCCTATATATCTTAACCACAGGATATATCCCCATTATCTTGGTAAATACCTTCCCGCATAGCAGAATAACAAATATAAAGGGGGCCGAGATAATGGCCGGTATTGAGACTAGGGTTCCGGCGCGGATGTAGTAGAAAGGGGTTAGAAAACCGACTGTTAAGGTTCGGAGGCGTTTTATCCAAGCTGTATCTGCAGTTGCGAATTCGGCCAACACCATTCCGGCCAGATAGGCCGGCAGAACCGCTTCACTCCCGGCCCACAAAGCCATTGCTCCCAGGCCGAAGAGTATAAACATTACCCATTTTACTCTTATCGCGGCACTCCGGTGGGCATATATGCGGGTAATCAAATTGCTGGAAAAGGGGAGGAGGGCTAAGACAATGATTGATATTACCAGGAAGACAATTGTTCTATAGGTGAAGGGGGCGAATATAAGGCCAAGCCCGAGGAGGGTTCCTATATTGTTTATAAAACAGGCCCCCAATATCCCTTTACCAAACTCTGTTTTGTTGACACCTGTTTCGTACATAACAGAATATAGTATGGCTATGGAGGTGCCGGAAAGGGCAATACCGGTGAGGAGTGAGGCCCTTGGTGTCCAATCGAGTATAAAGTAGGCAATGGCGGCACAGCCTACAAAGGGGGCACTAAAGGCAGCTAGCCCTACCAGTGTAACCTCGCCCAGCTTATCCTTTACGATATCAGGTTCCAACTCGGCCCCGGCCAGAAAGGCCAAGAGAATTGCCCCTGAGGATGCCAGAAAGCGGAGCCATTCAAGGTTTCCCCCTAAGGCGTCCAGCATCCCATAGTGACCGGATATGGCCGCGGCTATTATCCCTGCACATATTTCGGCAATGGCAATAGGTATATGTATCCAGTAGGCAACTATGGCCGATAAGACCGCCAGTCCCAGCCAGAGTGCGGCTACCGCCAATATCTGTTCCATTGTTATTATATGTTCTCCCCTTTTAACCTTTTAATCAGAGACGATAATTTATCATCATGCGCATCTAAAGACAAACCGTCTTAGAAAAAAATAATATTATCTTTGACATCGTTTATCTATATCTGCTAATCTATATAACAAATAGGTTATATGGATTTAGAGAGATATGGAAGATTTGGCAAAAATATTTAAGATGTTGTCCGATAAAAACAGACTTCGCATTATTGGTCTCCTTTTAAAGAGAAAGATGTGTGTCTGTGAACTCGCCTTTGTTTTAGGGGTAACTCAACCGAGTGTTTCACGTCATCTTAAATTGATGAAGGGAGTTGGCCTTGTCTCTGATGAAAAGGACCGTTTCTGGACCAATTATTTTATAAACTGCCAAGACCCTAAGGCCGCCATGATATTGAAATATATAAAGGGGTGGTTTAAGGATAATCAGGTTATTCTTGATGATCTGGAACGGTTAAAAGGGGTAGATAGAAAAAATATCTGCGGTTGTTAATTTTAATAAATGAAAGGGGATTGTAATGGTTGATAAGAAAGAAGAAAAGAAGGGTTTTGTTACAAAGGTTATCGATAAGCTTGATAAGAAGATGGAGGAGAGGGCCAAACAAACTTCATGCTGCTGCAGTGGGGGGAACAAGGATAAGAAGAAGGATGATAAGAAGGGCTCTTCATGCTGCTGAGGTTGGCCGATTGGTGTGCTTATAATCTTATGGGATTTGCCCAAGGGAGTCATCTTGGGGAAACGGTTAGTTTTTTTATATATGATTCGATTAAGATCCTTTTTCTTCTCTTTACGGTTATATTCGCTATAGGGGTTGTCAGGACATACCTCCCCCAGCGTAAGATAAGGGAATGGATGGGGCGAAGTGGGGGGGCAGGCAATTTTTTTGCCTCCCTCTTCGGCTCTATCACACCATTCTGTTCCTGTTCTTCAATCCCTATATTTTTGGGATTTCTTGAGGCCTCGGTCCCTCTGGGTGTAACCTTCTCATTTCTTATAACCTCGCCGATTATCAATGAATATCTGGTTGTCCTAATGCTTGGTTTCTTCGGCTGGAAGATAACCGTGCTGTATGTCCTTAGCGGACTTATTATCGGGACAGTCGCGGGGATAATCTTAGGGAAAATGAACCTCGAAAGGTATCTGGTTGAAGATTTGATAGACAGGAGAGAATTTATTGAAGAGGGAGATAGCTACAACAGTCTATCCGAGCGGATAAGGTTCGGCTATAAAGAGGCGGCTTCGATTGTCCAAAAGATCTGGGGTTGGGTATTGGTTGGTGTCGGGATTGGTGCCCTAATCCATAATTATGTTCCGCAGGAGATGATTCAGTCGCTTATTGGCAAAACCGGCATCTTTTCTGTTCCGATTGCGGTCTTAATAGGTGTGCCGATGTATGGGAGCTGTGCGGCTATTGTTCCGATTGCCTTAGTCCTATTTCAGAAGGGGATACCATTGGGGACCGCCTTATCCTTTATGATGGCGATTGCGGCCTTAAGTTTGCCGGAGGCTATTATGCTGAGGAGGGCCATGAAGCTAAAGCTGATAGCCATATTTTTCGGTGTTACTACCGCGGCCATTATCTTTACCGGCTATATGTTCAACTTTCTACAGCATATATTGACCTGACCGCAATAATGATTGATAAAAATGTTTTTCTATTAAAAGGGATTTTTATGTCACCTCATTCTCACCCGCATAACCATCTTCACATAGAGGAGGGGAGCGGGGATGTAGGGAAAAAGTTATTATTCTCTATTGCCCTTAATTTTGCCATTACTGCCGTCCAGGTAGTCGGCGGCCTGTTGACCGGGAGTCTGTCGCTTATCGGCGATGCCATGCATAATCTGGCCGATACCTTCTCTCTGGTCATAAGCTACTTTGCCATAAAATTATCGGGCAAAAAAAAGACGGAGAGGAAGACCTTTGGTTATGAAAGGGTGGAGATATTGGTTGCCCTCTTAAATTCCTCTATCCTTATCGTGGTTTCGTTCTTCCTTTTCAAGGAGGCCTTTATACGTCTCTTTCATCCGGTTGTTATAGACAGCAAATGGGTTATCCTGATCGCCTCCTTCGGTCTTGTGGCCAATAGCGCCTGTGCGTTTTTATTGCAAAGCCATGTGCAAAAGAGCATGAATGTCCGCTCCGCCTTTATTCACCTTGTATCGGATGCTTTGGTTTCACTGGTGGTTGTTGTGGGTGCGGTTATTATCTATTACTTCAATATCTTTTTGGGTCGGTATTTCTACTTTTTCTCGCATATGGGCAATTACTTCATCAAGGAGTAAAATAAC
>JAHJSF010000026.1 GCA_018830405.1 Nitrospinota bacterium
AATCATTATTGCCGGCCGGCCGGCTATGGGTAAAACAGCCATAGCTATGAATATTGCCCTTAATGCTGCTGCTCAGGGGAAGAAGAAGGTGGCTATATTCAGCCTTGAGATGGCGGCTGAGCAGCTGGTTATACGTATGCTCTGTTCCGAGGCCAAGGTAAATGCCCAGAATGTAAGGACAGGGTATCTTTCCAAGGGAGATTGGCGTGACCTGACCAGGGCGGCTGCCGTTCTATCCAATGCCCCTATCAACATAGATGATACTGCCAACCAAAATGTTTTGAGCATTAGGGCTAAGTCGAGGAGGCTTAAAGCGGAGCAGGGGCTTGACCTGGTCGTTGTCGACTATCTCCAGCTTATGCGCGGAACGGCTAAGGTGGAGAATAGGCAGCAGGAGATATCGGAGATAACCCGTTCCCTAAAAATATTGGCCAAAGAGTTAAGGATTCCGATTATTGCCTTGTCGCAGTTGAGCAGGGCTACGGAGCAGAGAGACAGCAAGCGGCCGCAGCTCTCAGACCTTAGAGAGTCAGGGTCGATAGAGCAGGATGCGGATATCGTCCTCTTTGTCTATAGGGCCGAACACTATAGTGACCAGCCGGAACATAAGGGGAAGGCGGAGATTATTATAGGTAAGCAGAGAAACGGTCCGACCGGTTTGGTCAGGCTGGCCTTTATGAAAGAATTTACCCGTTTTGATAACTTGGCCAATGAGGAGATGTACGGTTTAGAGGAGTAGTTCCTCCCTTTAGCTCCCCTCCTATTTTTAGGAGGGGTGGCCGAAGGCCGGGGTGGTAAGTCTTCTAAGCCAACCACCCCTGCCCCTCCTTAACCAAGGAGGGGAGCCGCGGGAAGGATTTAAAACTTAATTTCTGTTTCGTGGTTGAACAGGAGAGAATGGACGATTATATGGAAAACAATAACCTCACTACGGTAGAAATCGACCTTGATGCCTTCTCCGCCAACCTGGCCGAGATTAGAAGGTTTGTTGGGGCAGGGGTGGAGGTCATGCCGGTTGTCAAGGCCGATGCCTACGGCCATGGGGGGTTAGAGATATCTAAAAGATGCCTTAAGGACGGTATCGGGACGCTTGTTGTGAGCAGTCTATCCGAGGCGGCCATACTCCGAGAGTCAGGGATAGAGGCCAAGATAGTCGTTCTATTCGGGCCATTGGCCGGAGAAGAGGAATGTTTTATCAGGCATCGTCTTACCCCGGTTCTTTATACCTTGGGGGCCATAAAGCGTTTGGGAAAAGCGGCTCGGGTTCTTAAAGAGCCAATCTCGATACATATCATTGTCGATACCGGTATGGGGAGAATCGGTTTCCTACCTGAGACTATTAGGGATGTTCTTAATCTCCTCCCCAAATACCCGGAAATAGAGTTTGAGGGGATAATGACCCACTTCTCCTCCGCATATACAGAGGACAGGACATTTACCGAGGGACAGATTAAATTATTCAAGGATATCCTTTCCACTATAAGGGATAGAGGTCTCTCAACCCCATTTGTTCATGTGGCCAATAGTGCCGGGATAATAAATTACCACGAATCCTTCTTCAATGGGGTTCGCCCCGGAATTATGCTCTACGGGGCGCGCCCCTCGGAAGAGGAGATCAGACCCGACCTGCGGATAGAACCCGTTATGACCTTTAAGACCCAAATAGTACAGGTGAGGCCTGTTAAGGCCGGGATGCCGATAGGGTATAGCCGAACCTTTATTACTAAACGTGATTCTATTATTGGGACAATTCCGGTAGGCTATGCCAACGGCTACAGCCGAGCTATTTCAAACAGGGCCGAGGTCTTGGTTCGCGGACACAGGGTTCCCCAGATAGGGACGGTTTGCATGGATATAACAATGATAGACCTGACAGACCTCCCCGAGGCCACTATTGGGGATGAGGTGGTTTTATTCGGTAGACAGGGGGGTGGTTTTATATCTGTGGACGAGGTGGCCGAGTGGGGTAATACCATCCCCTACGAGATATTGTGCCAGGTGGGGAAGAATATTGATAAGAGGTATATAAAGAGATAAAAGATATCTGTTTAGTGTCCTGTCTCATAAATAACTTTACACAATTTTGTCATTCCCCGACCCCTTTTATGTCATTCCGCACTTGATGCGGAATCCAGTTCTTGTTTTTTCTGGATTCCCCGATTAAATCGGGGAATGACAGGGGGGGTGCGGAATGACACTTAATAAAGTGTAAAGAAGAGTTACAGCAGGACACTAGGTGTGACTGCTTATAAAGCTTTCCGCCTTTTTAATCCAAGAGGCCTCTTTCTCATATTTATACTCAGGGAGTTTCTTAGACCTCTCGACTATAGACTTCATAACCGTCAGGGCTTCATCTCCTTTCCCCTTCTTATCCAATATTTCGGCGTAATATATGCTGGCTTGGAATGAGGCTGAGGCCTGATCAAGTTTGGCATAAAGATTAGTCGCCTTATCTTCATCTTTGCCCATCCGGTAACATTCGGCTAGGCCGAAGAGGGCCTGACCATAATCAAAATGTTCATCCTCCTTAACAATCTCTTCCATAATCGAGGCGGCCTCCTTAAATTTATGCATGGCAAATAGAGATTTGGCTAGCCCATATTTTGAGTTTAAGGATGTCGGATTCTTTTTGACCGCCTCGGTCAGATGTTTTTGGGCCAACTCGGGATAACCATGTTTTAGATAATAGAGCCCTATCTCCTGATGCTGATAAAATCCTCCTACGCTGTCCAACTGTTGCTTAAGGGTTCGGAGTTCTCCGGTTTCCTTAACGGAGTTAAATAGGGAACCGCTTATCGCAGAGGGAATTTTTATCCCTTGCTTGAACTTGAAGAAATAGATTACCGCCCCAATAGGTTGTAGTAAAAATATTATAAAAATCCAGAGGAAGGGATTCTCCCTTTTGCTTTGGATGCAGTCTATCCCCATCCAGATGGTGAACAGCAGGCCGATATAGGTTAAGATTTCCATTTTATTCTCATAATTCCCCTCCTTGGTTAAGGAGGGGCAGGGGTGGTTGGTTCCCCACTACAGGGGAGACGAGGCGAACGTGCCGCTTTCATCTACAACAAAATCCTCAAATACGGTTGGGGCATTTTCCTTCATTATCTTGAGCATCTCTATGGCTATACTCCTTATCTCCCACTGGGCATCCTTGGAGCAGCGTTCGTTAAAGACATGTCTCAGCTCTCTGAAGTTGGCCGATAGGATGATTTCACTTTCGACCGCGTTGGGGAGAACAAATCTGGCGTCCTCTTTTCTTAAGCCCATCGCCTGCAGTTCTTCATAGGCCCTTTTGGCATGCTCTATCAGCTCATCAAATATCTTTTTCCCTTCTTTATTGGCGGCGATGGCCGGCGGGGTGACGATGGTAAAACCATGTTCATCCACATATCGTTGCGATTGCTGTGAAAATGAGCAGAGCCTATGGCGGACTATCTGGTGGGTGAAACTCCTCGACCCCCCGGTTATTCTAAACGTGGCTGAGGCGTGCTCCAAAACAGAGTGGTGCCTGTTTTTAATTATCATTCTGATAAACCTCTTATGGCTATCATCGCTAATCTTGTTTGAGGAGAGGTAGCAGGTTCTCCCCGCCCTCTCTATCAGTCGTTCCGCATCAGCTGTTATGGCTAATAGTTCTACTTTCAATTTGTCGCCCTCGGATGGTGTTTTTTGTATATCTCTTTCATTTTCTCCCCCATTATATGCGTATAGATCTGGGTAGTCGATATGTCCGCATGCCCCAGCATCTCCTGAACGGCCCTCAAGTCCGCCCCCCCGTCAAGGAGGTGTGTAGCAAAAGAATGCCTTAAGGTATGAGGCGATATCTTTTTGGATATATTGGCCTTGACCGCATAGGTCTTAATCATTTTCCAAAACCACTGGCGTGACATCTTTTGGCCGAAACGATTGACGAAGAGTATGTCGCTCTCTACCTCTCCCATTATCTGCCCGCGGGCCCCGGCTATATATCCCTCTACCTTTTCCTTGGCATCCTTTCCGATTGGGACAAGGCGTTCCTTGGAGCCCTTGCCAAGCGATCTTATATAACCGAACTCTATATTGATATCAGACAATCTTAAGCATATCAATTCTGATACCCTTAATCCAGTGGCATAGAGGAGGGAGAGCATAGTCGAATCCCTTATCCCAAGAGATTCCCTGGTGTCAGGCTGCTCCAATAATCTATCAACCTCATCCAAGGTGAGGAAGGAGGGCATCTTCTTCCACGGCCTAGCCGATTGAATCTTTTCGGCCGGGTTTAATGACGTATGACCGTTATCCGCCAAAAAGATATAGAAGGATTTAATAGACACCAGGTGACGGGCGACCGTGGCGTTTGACATCCTTCTGTTGCGCAGGGCCAGAAGGTAG
This sequence comes from Nitrospinota bacterium, assembly GCA_018830405.1. Taxonomy (GTDB): domain Bacteria; phylum Nitrospinota; class Nitrospinia; order UBA9942; family JAHJSF01; genus JAHJSF01. The sequence goes on from JAHJSF010000026.1 coordinate 4,375, forward strand.
TTATGTATATCCTTCTCTTTGACCTTTAGCAGATCCTCTTTCTCCCCTTTTTTCAACTCGGTTAAAAAGCTGTAGAGGTCCATCCTGTAGGCATTAACACTGTTTATAGACAACCTTCTCTCAACGGTTATATAATCTGTAAACTCCTCTATAAACTTATTCTTCATGTTAGAAATGGGTTATATAATCTTTCCTCTTTGATGGTGCTGCTCGGCCCATGCCCGGGGAATATCTTTATAGCGTCTCCCAGGGGGAGTAGGCTCTCTTTTATCGAGCGGAGAAGTGTTTCTGAAGAACCCCCGGGGAGATCGCTTCTCCCTATCGACTGGGAAAATAGTGTATCACCGGTAAAGAGGATATTACCCGACAGGAGACATATTCCCCCCTGGCTGTGTCCGGGGGTGTGTATTACCTTTAGTGAATAATGTTCACAAAGCCGGATATTCTCTCCCCCCTTTATGGTTTTATCGGCGGCTATGGGGATAGTTCCGCCGTACATTTGAGAAAGTTCCGTGTTAAAGGCCGATGTTATAAAAGCGGCGTCACCCCCATGGATAGTGATAGGTATGTCATAATATTCCTTTATAGACCTGTTTCCGGCTGTGTGATCAGCGTGGCCATGTGTATTGACGATCATTATGGGGGTTAGGTCCTTTCCCTTAAGACTCCTTATTATCTTCTCAGGCTCCCCGCCCGGGTCGATTACAATGGCCACGCTGTCCTCTAAGCAACCGAATATATAACAGTTGGCACTGAGAGGGCCAACTGTTATTGTCTCGACGAGGAGATTGGGATTATGGCTATCCATTGATTTCTATTCCCTCCCTATCTTTAATAGAGAGAAAGTCGAACCAGCCCTAATCCCGGTTTCCATATTGATGGCCTTAGTATCTGTAATATTCAGGCTTGTAAGGGCCATCGGGAGAAAGGCCAAGATATTTGCTCTGTTTCTTGGTCAGGCGGGTAAGCTTTACCCCCAATTTTTCCAGATGGAAGGCCGCTACCTCTTCGTCCAATTTTTTTGGTAATTGATATACCCCTATCTCATATTTCTTGCTGTATAGCTCTATCTGGGCCAAGACCTGATTGGAGAAAGAGTTGCTCATGACAAATGAAGGATGTCCGGTGGCGCAGCCGAGATTGACCAATCTCCCCTCGGCCAAAAGTATTATGCTGTGTCCGTCCTTAAAGGTATATTTGTCAACCTGGGGTTTGACCTCCTTTTTGACTATTCCTTTAGTGGCCTTGAGACCGGCCACATCTATCTCTACATCAAAATGTCCTATGTTGCAGACAATGGCCTGATCCTTCATCTGCCGCATATGTTTGGCTGTAATGATATCGCAGCAACCGGTGGTGGTGACAAATATCTGCCCCTCCTTGACTGCCTCTTCCATGGTGGTAACCTCATATCCCTCCATAGCGGCCTGAAGGGCGCAGATAGGGTCAATCTCGGTAACAACAATCCTGGCCCCGAATCCTTTCATGGCCTGACAACAGCCTTTACCTACATCTCCGTAACCGGCGATAACTACAACCTTTCCGGCCACCATAACATCTGTGGCCCTCTTTATACCGTCGGCCAGAGATTCACGGCAGCCGTAGAGATTATCAAATTTAGATTTGGTGACCGAATCATTAACATTTATGGCCGGCATTTTAAGCGTTCCCTTGGCCAACATCTTATAAAGATTGTGGACTCCGGTCGTGGTCTCCTCCGTAACCCCCTTTATCTTGGTTATCATGTTGGGATGTTTCTCATGGACCAAGACTGTCAGATCCCCTCCGTCGTCCAAGAGCATGTTGGGCTGTCCACCGTTTGGGAATTTTAAGGTCTGTTCTAAACACCACCAATACTCATCTTCCGTTTCCCCCTTCCAAGCGAAGACGGGTATTCCAGCGGCGGCGATGGCCGCGGCGGCATGATCTTGGGTCGAGAATATGTTGCAGCTAGACCACCTGACATCTGCCCCAAGCTCTATCAGAGTCTCAATAAGGACGGCGGTTTGAATAGTCATATGGATACAACCGGTTACCTTGGCCCCCTTTAAAGGTTTCTGGTTTCTATATCTCTCTCTGATAGCCATAAGGCCGGGCATCTCTTTCTCGGCAATCTCTATTTCCATTCTGCCCCAATCGGCCAGTTTTATATCCGCTACCTTGTAATCTGCTTTCTTCCCCATTATTAAACTATCCTTTCTTTTATTATTTCTTTGAGTAGAATCTTTTATGCATTTGCCGGTAACAAGGATATTACAAATGGTTAGTTTATTCAATATAACTATTTGCAAGGGGCAGGATTGGCGGCGATGCCCGCATATCCTAATTGAGCGCCTGCTTATTATTAACTTCAGAGGATGAGGGATTGTCCCGTCATCTCTTTCGGTTGGTCTATATTAAGCAAATCAAGGATGGTTGGCGTTATGTCGGCTAACCTTCCTTCCTTTCTAAGTTTTACTTCTCTCCCCGATACGCAATAGAAGGGGACCTTGTTTGTCGAGTGGGCGGTTACCGGGGACTCTTCCCCGTTAATCATATCTTCCGCATTTCCATGGTCGGCCGTAATCAGGGCTGTCCCATTCTTTTGGCG
>JAHJSF010000168.1 GCA_018830405.1 Nitrospinota bacterium
ACCATTATCCCCGATAGAATAGAGACGGGAACATTTATGGTGGCCGCGGCCATAACCGGTGGGGAGCTTCTCCTTAAGGATACCGTTCCCCAACACTCCGAAGCCCTAATAGTCAAACTGAGAGAGCTTGGGGTTGAGGTTGAAGAAAAAGGGAGTTCGATTCTTGTAAGAGGCAACGGGGAACACAGATCGGTTGATATATCTACCTCCCCCTATCCTGGTTTTCCGACCGATATGCAGGCCCAATTTATGGCCCTGCTGACAACCGCCCAAGGGAGTGCAGTTGTTACTGAAAATGTATTTGAGAATAGGTTCATGCATGTGGCTGAGATGAAGAGGATGGGGGCGGATATCAAAGTTAAGGGGAAATCGGCCTTTGTTAAAGGGGTTAAAGAGCTTAGCGGTGCCCCGCTCATGGCCACAGATTTGAGGGCCTCTGCTTCATTGATACTGGCTGCTTTGGCTGCTAATGGGGAATCAACCATATCGCGTGTTTATCACCTCGATCGTGGTTACGAGAGGATAGAGGAAAAACTTTTAAGGGTTGGGGCTAACATAGAGAGGCTTAAATAAATTATGGAAAATATAACTATAGCTATCCCTAAGGGGAGGAATCTGAAACCGACCGTTAAACTCTTTCAGACGATAGGGATAGATGCGTCGATATTCCTGACCGATACCAGAAAGTTATTGGCCAGCCAGGAAAATATGAATGTAAATTTTATGGTCGTCAGGGATACCGATATTCCTACCTATGTAGAGTATGGGGCGGCTGATATAGGGATTTCGGGGAAGGATGTCCTCCTAGAGAAGGAGACCAATGTCTATGAACCGATCGACCTCAAGTTCGGTTACTGCCGGATGGTTTTGGCCGAACCGGAAGACCTCCGCCTCCACGACGACCCTTCAACCTGGACCCATGTCAGGGTGGCCACTAAGTACCCCAATATCACCGAGAAGTATTTTAAGAACAAGGGGATTGAGGTTGACATAATCAAGCTCTACGGCTCAATCGAGATAGCCCCTCTGGTGGGACTCTCGGAGAGGATAGTTGATCTGGTCTCGACCGGGGATACGATGAAGGCCAACCGTCTGGTTGAGGTTGATGAGATAGCCAAGATCAGTGCCAGGCTCGTCGTTAACAGAGCCAGCCTAAAGACGAAACATGAGAGGATTAACGGCATAATTGAGGGGGTAAGAGCCAATCTGGACGCTGTCCTCAAGGAATTAGAATAAGTTTAAATCGAAGTTAGGAAATTATATATGCGTTCCGAATGGATAGCCAAAAGAAAAAATGATACTACTCCGACTCAGATGTACTATGCCAAGAAGGGGATAATTACTGAGGAGATGAGGCATGTGGCCGAGTCTGAATATCTTGATGCGGAAAAGATAAGGGAAGAGATTGCGGCCGGGCGGCTGGTTATACCGGCCAATATCAATCACACCAACCTTATCCCTCTGGGGATTGGGGAGACGCTCCGCTGTAAGATAAACGCCAATATCGGCAACTCTGCCCTCCAGTCCGGGGTTGAATCTGAATTAGAGAAGCTGGCGGTTGCCCTGAAATATGGGGCCGATACCGTAATGGATCTCTCCACCGGCGGCGATACCAACGGAATAAGGAAATCTCTCATTGCCAATTGTAACGTGGCTATAGGGACAGTCCCGATGTATGAGATATGCCTTGAGTCAGATTCGATAGAAGCGATAACGGTTGAGAAGATTCTTGAGGTTATCGAAAGACAGGCCAAGCAGGGGGTCGACTATATGACTATCCACTGCGGCTTTCTTAAATCATTTATCCCTAAAGCTACTGAGCGGGTCTGTGGAATTGTCAGCCGCGGCGGATCGATAATGTCGCGCTGGATGGATGCCCACGACAAAGAAAACCCGATGTATGAACACTTTGACGAGATAGTCGATATATGCCGCAAATATGATGTCACCCTCTCACTTGGCGACAGTCTGAGACCCGGTTCTCTGGCCGATGCCAGCGACGAGGTGCAGTTTGCCGAACTTGCTATTCTGGGAGAACTGGCCAAAAGGGCTTGGGCCAGAGATGTGCAGGTTATGATCGAAGGGCCGGGGCATATCCCGGTCGACCAGATAGAGATGAATATCGCTAAAGAGAGAGAGCTTTGTCACGGCGCCCCATTCTATGTCCTTGGGCCGTTGGTTACTGATATTGCCCCCGGTTACGACCATATCACCTCAGCCATTGGGGCTACTATGGCCGCCTACTTTGGGGCTTCAATGCTTTGTTATGTAACCCCCAAAGAGCACCTCGGTCTTCCCGATAAAGAGGATGTCAGGAACGGGGTAATTGCCTATAAGATAGCTGCCCATGCGGCCGATATTGCCAGAAAGAGACCCAAAGCACGAGACAGAGATGATGCCATGGCCAGAGCCCGTTTTGCCTTTGATTGGGAAAAACAGTTTGAGCTGGCTCTCGATCCGGAGCGTGCCCGTGAGTATAGAAATGCCTCCCGCCCTGAAGGAGCAAAAGAAGAAGAGTTCTGCACCATGTGCGGACCGGACTTCTGCGCTATGGGGATAACCCACGCCCTCAAGGATGGACAGAAATGTAAGGGAGCTGCCGCTCTCTCCACTCACTCACAGGGGGGAAATTCCGATTTTGTCTCCCCTCCCTTGACGGGAGGGGAAAAAGAGGAGGGTGAAAATGGGTAGGGATGGAGCCGATAAACTGATAATAGCCGGACGGGAGATATCCTCCCGCCTACTCATGGGGACAGGCAAGTTTCCATCCCATCAGGTAATGGCCGATTCTTTGGCCGCCTCCGGCGCAGAGATAGTGACTGTTGCTCTAAGGAGGGTCGACCTTGATTCCCCTCAAGAAGATATTTTACATTTTATCGACAGGGACAAATATATTCTGTTGCCCAATACCTCGGGTGCACGTAATGCCGAAGAGGCGGTACGTCTGGCCAGACTGGCCAAGAATATGGGGCTTTCCAACTGGATAAAATTAGAGGTAACCCCCGAACCACGTTTCCTTATGCCCGACCCGGTCGAAACATTGAAGGCGGCTGAGATATTGGTTAAGGAGGGGTTTATAGTCCTCCCCTATATCCAGGCCGACCCGATTTTGGCCCAACGCTTGGCCGATATCGGAACCGCTACAGTAATGCCCTTGGCCGCTCCGATCGGTTCCAATGCAGGTCTAAAGATGAGACACGCCATAGAGATAATAATCGAGCAGGCCAGGGTACCTGTGGTTGTTGATGCTGGATTGGGACTCCCCTCACATGCCGCTGAGGCGATGGAGATGGGGGCCGATGCGGTTCTGGTAAATACAGCCATATCTGTAGCCAATGACCCGTTTGCTATGGCGGAAGGTTTCAAGCTGGCCGTTCAGGCAGGAAGAAAAGGATATCTTGCCGGGGGGAGGGGGGAACTTTTTGAGGCGGAGGCGTCGAGTCCGCTGACGGGATTTTTAGAATAGATATTTTAACCACTGAGGCACTGAGGACACAGAGAAAAGCTAAACCCTCCCTTTAGTAAAGGGAGGTTAGGAGGGATTTGAAATATTAGATTTTAGACAGGATAACAGAGCCTGCCCTCAACTCGATTGGGGGATAAACAAGATTTTTAGCTGAGGCTTATGAATTTATTTTCCTTCTTTCCGGCGTATTTTTAATACGCCTCACTCC
>JAHJSF010000027.1 GCA_018830405.1 Nitrospinota bacterium
GGGGATCATGGTGGGGTGAACTCTAACTTCTATCTCCCCATTCGATTCTTTGGCGATGGCCAGAAGTTTTATCCGGTAGCCAAACTCTCTGGCAAAGACTATATCAACCGGGGCAATATTAGAAATCCCTTCGGTATAGACCTTATTTATATCAACATATCCGCCGTAGGCGATAGAGGCCAATATGGCAATCTTATGGGCCGAGTCTATCCCCTCAATATCGAAGTGGGGATTGGCCTCGGCATATCCCTTCTCCTGGGCATCCTTAAGCACCTCTTCAAAGCCCAGTCCTTCATCGCTCATTTTGGAGAGGATATAGTTACAGGTTCCATTCATTATCCCCACAATAGAGAGGAAGCGATTGGCGGTAAAACCCTCTCTCATGGCCCGGATTATCGGAATGCCCCCCCCGACACTCGCCTCAAAACCAAAGTCAACCCCGGCCTCTACGGCGGCACTAAATATTTCTCGCCCATCCTTGGAGAGGAGGGCCTTATTGGCGGTAACAACATGCTTGCCGTTCTTTATAGCCTTCAGGATAAACTCTTTGGCGGGGGTGTATCCCCCGATAAGCTCAACGATAATATCCACCTCAGGGTCGCTAAGAACCTTGTCGATATCGGAGGTGAGGATTGCCTTGTCGATCCCCTTAAAACGGCCAGCACCTATATCACGATCGGCAATCCATTTCAGCTTCAGCTTACCCCCAAGCCTCTGCTCAATAACAGCCGCATTGTCGGTTATAACTTCGGCTACTCCGCTACCGACTGTTCCAAACCCTATCAGCCCAACCTGTATATCTTTCATAAGGCCCCCTTGATTCCCCTAACGGCCTGCCTGGTGCGGTGCTCGTTTTCCACCAGGGCAAAGCGGACATAGTTGTCGCCTCCTTCACCAAAACCTATTCCGGGGGAAACTGCCACCTTTCCCTTCTCAAGGAGCATCTTGGAAAAATCCATGGAGCCCATCTTCTTATAGGCATCAGGAATTTCGGCCCAGACAAACATGGTCGCCTTAGGCTTTTCTATCTGCCAACCTATTCGGCCAAGGCCGTTAACCAGTATATCCCTGCGCCTCTGGTAGGTATGGCTTATCTCTTTAACACAGTCATCTGGACCATTAAGGGCGATGACGCTGGCAATCTGAATAGGCTGGAACATCCCATAATCGAGATACCCCTTAAGTTTGGCCAGGGCAGCGATTATCTCCCTGTTACCGACACAGAATCCAACCCTCCAGCCGGGCATATTATAGCTCTTGGAGAGGGAGTAAAACTCAACCCCGACATCCTTGGCTCCGGGGGCTTGGAGGAAACTAGGGGCCTTATAGCCGTCGAAGACTATATCGGCATAGGCCAAATCGTGGATGACAATCAGGTTATGCTCCTTGGCAAAGGCCACCACCCTTTTAAAGAACTCCAAGTCGACGCAGGCCGTTGTAGGATTATGCGGAAAGTTTATGACGATAATCTTCGGCTTCGGCATAAGGCGGTTGAAGGTATCGAGGAGGGCCTCAAAGAAGTCATCATTCTTGGTCAGCGGGACAGAAACAACATCGGCCCCCGATATAATAAAGGCGTAGTAGTGAATAGCATAGGTTGGGGAGGGAACCAAAACGGTATCTCCAGGCCCGGAGATAGCCAGGGCCAGATGGGACAACCCCTCTTTAGAACCGATGGTTACAATCGCCTCAGATTCAGGGTCGAGGTCGACATCGTAGTTTCTCTTATACCAGTCGGTTATGGCCAGACGGAGTTTTCTGATACCGCGAGAGGCGGAATACCTGTGATTGCGCGATTTTTTGGTCGCCTCAAGCATCTTATCGACAATATGTTTCGGGGTAGGGAGGTCAGGGTTGCCCATACCAAAATCTATAATATCCTCCCCCCGCCACCGTGCCTCGTTACGCCATTGGGTAACGGTACTTAAGATGTAAGGGGGCAATCTCTCTATTCTGTTAAATTTATGCATATAAATTATTTTCGATTGTTGGTGATTATCTCTTCATACACTTCTTGGGCGTGGTAAGAACTCCTGACAAAGGGGGATGAAGCCACACCCCTAAATCCAAGCCCTCTCGCCTCCCCCTCATACCACTCAAAGAGTGCCGGCTCTATATATTCGTCAACCGGAATACTGGCCGCGGTAGGCTGAATATATTGCCCTATCGTAACCATATCTACCCCGACACCTCTAAGGTCTCTCAATAAATCTAAAACCTCTCCTTGGTTTTCTCCCAAGCCGAGCATAATCCCCGACTTGGTTACAATCTGCTCATCCTCGGCCTTGACCTGCGATAGTAGACGTAGAGACCTCTCGTAGTCGGCCATCAGTCTTATTTTATCATACAACCTCGGCACGGTCTCAAGGTTATGATTATATATATCGGGAGAACTTTCCACAACAATCTTAATGGAAGAAGAATCACCTTTAAAGTCGGGGGTCAGCACCTCGACCACAATATCCTGCCCGAGTCCTTGGAGCGCCATGATAACCTTGGCAAATTGCTGCGCCCCTCCATCCTCAAGGTCATCGCGGGTAACCGAGGTTACAACAACATGCCTTAGCCCTATCTTACCCGCCACCTCAGCGATACGCTCCGCCTCATCTTCGGCGGGTTTATCGGGAGTACCGCCACTTACTGCGCAAAAACGGCAGTTACGGGTGCAGATATCCCCCAGGATCATAAAGGTGGCGGTAGAGGAAGAAAAGCATTCAGAGATATTGGGACACCGAGCCGATTCGCAAACCGTATGCAGCCCCTTGGCCCTGAGGATAGACTTCACCTCATGGATGTTGTCGTTATAGTATCTCTTCTTACGGAGCCAAGGGGGAAGACGCCTCCCCAAAACCTTCGCCCCATCTGTTGCGCTCATAAGTGCAGCCCCAGTCTCCAAGTTTTTAATATCATATACTGATTATGTATTATACAGAGTTGCATTCAA
>JAHJSF010000028.1 GCA_018830405.1 Nitrospinota bacterium
AACCTCCTTCACTCCGGGTACCTTCTCAAAATCTGATTCCATACACCAGAAACATCCTCCCGCCAAAATAGCCTTCTCCATCCTATTCTCTCCCTTCCCCCCTTCCAAAGCAGAAGTCTTATTCATATAAAAGGGGAAAACTAATATTGCTATCAAAAATAAGGCGATCAACCCAATCCATTTTATTGAAAACATATTTATCCCTTCCTTTCCGACTCAGATAGTAAATCTAAATTTTTAATTTTGAAAGTAACTTATCCTGTAAACAACTCCCGCTCTATCATCCGAGACGAGAAGAGCCCCATCCGGCATAACCAAAAGATCGGCCAGCCTCCCCCACTCCCTGACATCGGGGAGCCACCCATCGGCAAAGACCTGATAATCGACCGCTTTATTGTTTTTAACAGTAACCATGGTTACCCTATAGCCAATAGGAATGGAACGGTTCCAAGAACCATGTTCGGCGATAAATATCTTGTCCCGATATTTTTCGGGGAACATCTTCCCCATATAAAATCTCATCTCCAAGGGTCAGTGAACGGGCCTTAGGAACCTCGGCATATACCTCTATCTTAAAGCCTTTGGGGAGTCTAATCTTTTGGAGAGGAAGAGTCTCTCCGAAGGCAACAGAGACAAATAAAAGCAAAAGAAATAGGGCAAGTACAACTCTTCCGACAAGAGACTTACTCCTGCAAGGGACAAATATAAACATAAGAATCCTCCGGGGAAATAGAAGACGTAAAAAGGGGTGCCTCGAAACTAATATCGGAGACCGTGATTGTCAAGATAGCCTCCTCCCTCCTTTTGTTTGCTTAGGCAGACAAATGGTGTTCAAGATGGCTCTTGATACCCTTCAGAGACTCTATAACCTTGGAGGCCTCTCTCTTTGACAGATTGCCGATATCTTTCTTCTGGTAATACTTGGCAATAAAATTTTGGAGGTGATTATCATCCCAGCCGATCTCTCCGGCCAATCCTTTTATAAACATCCTCTGGCGTAGGGTTATACTATTGTTCTCGTTCCGGTAATGTCTGCTCCGGACAAAGTTATTCATCAACTTCCTGAATCCTCTTTCATCAAGATCCTTGGAGGTTGAGACCCCGGCAGCCTTTTTTAATATGTCTCGGTATTCCTCATCGCTGAGACCAAGTTCCTTTTTAACGATGTGGATAACGGCCAGTTTCTTTTTATCCATATGTCTAATGTGTAAAGATGTTTAGAAGATTCTGTCAGGTGAGGGTATCTACAAGACCATTCGACCACTATTGGGACTCATACGCAAATAAAAAGTATGCGCTCAAACAATTACTTTTAATTGAATTACATTGACACGATTCTCTAAAATTGTTTAAGTTAGTCATATAAAAATGCTCGAAGCTTGATGCTTTAAGATATTCAGGTATCCCCTCCAATAAAATTGTAAGGATAGATTAACCATGCGATTGTGTCTCCCCCCCTGTCTGACTATTTTCGGCCGCCTATGCCTGGCCGCTCTCTGCCTCATCTTCCTTGGCTCATCTTCCCCCGCAATGGCTTCAAACAGGACCAGCGATGAATTTCTGACGGGCTATATTGCTTCGATTCTCGAGCGCGATCTCCTTTGGAAAAAAGAGAGTTATCGCCTAGACATTAACAATGGGATGGCCGTAATTACCATCTTTAAAGATAGCCGGATTCGCAGGCGGGATACGGCCAAACAGCTAAAGGCTATCGACGGACTTAAGGGGGTGGAGATTGTGGTTCGCCCGCCTGATAATATTAAGACGGGAGGAATAAACGATCTTCTTAAAATAACAAGCGAAGCAGAGGTCTTTCCGGTAGGAGACTTTTTCAAACCCCTCATCGCCGACCCGAAACAACCTCAGTTCTTTGTCAGCTTCGACCGCTTCAGGTCATCCGGTCAGGAATTCACTATGGCCTCAGTCGGATTCGGCGAGACCTTCGGTATGTATAGGCTCTTAGGTGAACACGAGGGGAATGGCCTGCAAATAAGCCTGCAAGGCGGGCTCTTCGCCCAGTTCAATATGGATGCCCCCTCCAGCGATCTTATCAACGCTGATTACATCATCGGTATCCCCCTTACTTATAGGCACAACGACGATTCAATACGTCTTCGTATATATCACCAAAGTTCACACTTGGGGGATGAATTTCTCCAAAGTGTTAACCCGCCGGAAAGGATTAATCTCAGCTACGATACGAGGCCGTTGAACTTATCTATTCACACGAATGGCCCGAATGGAGAATATACGGGGGCGGCGAATACCTGATACATAAGGAACCGAAAGATTTGGAACCGCTTATCACCCATTGGGGGGTTGAGTATTACGGGAGCAAGACCCTTCTCTGGAATGGTAGACCTGTGGCCGGGATAGACATAAAGGGCTTCGAGGACCGTGACAACGGCCCCGATAAGAGTCTAAAGGCAGGGCTTGAGTTTGGCCATCCCAACCCGGGGGAACGCCGCCTTCGCCTGCTGGCTGAGTGGTACAATGGTTTTGACCCCCGCGGCCAGTTTTACAACAACAGGGTTGAATATTACGGGCTGGGGACATTTCTCGGATTCTGACATAGTTTGACTTTGGCAATAAAAGCTATCACAATGAAAGGTGGGGTAGTGTATACCTACAAGGCGTTGTACCAAGCTAATGTTGCATTAGACCTCAATACAATCAATGCCCCATAAAGAGTTCCATTTTTAGCCTTAAAGCAGGCAAAAAGGTAAGGTAGGCTGTTCTCGAAGAACCTAATAGTCAACAGCAAAACAGAACAACATAAAGGAGGAGATAAAATGAAATCAATATATCGTGTGGTACTTATGGCAGCTGCCCTTGTTCTTATCCTCCCCTTGTCTGCCCGATCCGAAATAAAGGAGGGGCAATTTGAATTTAGTCCGTTCGCTGGTTACAACTTCTTCGAAAGCAGACAAAATCTGGAGAACCAGGCCATATTTGGCGGACGGCTTGGTTATAACTTTACTAAAAATTTTGCTATCGAAGCCGTCGGGGAACATATAGGAAGCCGCGTTGATGATGATTCAGAAACATGGACTGAGGTAGGGCAGTTCGCCAGTCCAACTGATAATGTAAATATTAACTTTTATCATCTCGATCTCCTTTATCACTTTAAACCGGAGGAAAAATTTAATCCCTTCATCGCCGCAGGTTACGGAGCTGCCAACTATAACCCGGAGATGATAGATGGCGGTAATATGGCCATTATTAATTTTGGTCTGGGAGCAAAATATTGGATGACCGACAATTTCGCTTTAAGGTTTGATCTTAGAGATAATGTTGTTTACGATGAGTCCCTCCACAATGTTGAATCTACCGTGGGAGTGGTATTCGCATTGGGCCGCAAGGCAAAGCCCGCGCCGGCCCCTGTTGCAGTCCATGAACCAGCCCCTAAGCCTAAAGTTGAGGAGAAGGTTGTTGTCCTTTCCTTTGAGGACATTCCTTTCGACTTCGACAAGGCGGACATCAACCAGGAGGCGAAGGAGATCTTGAAGAGGAATATACAGGTTCTTAAAGCAAACTCAAAGGCGAAGATCCGTATTTCAGGACATGCCTCTCTTGCCGGTACTGAGGCCTACAACCAGAAGCTGAGCGAAAAGAGGGCAGAGGCTGTTTATGAGTACCTGATTAAAGAAGGAAATGTTCCCCCCAAAAAGCTTGTCACTGTAGGATATGGGGAGACGAGGCCGGCCGTTCATGAACCTAATCCAAAGGAGATCCACTCAAAGGCAGCCAAGGCTAACATGAGAGTTCTGCTTGAAATAATCGAATAGACGGAGTTGGTTTTAAGCTAATATTTGTTGAGCAAGATTAGCCTAAAACATTTTAGGAGCAGCGCCGATGGACATATTCAAACCTAACCAGACCAGTTCCAACCTCATGGTTAAATACGCCGAAGAGAAATATTATAAACCGGAAAAGGATAAAGACATTGAACGGTATCTGGTTATCTACGACATTTTTATTAAGGCCAGGGGTTACTACATCATCAACAAGGTATTCTTTTTCTTCTCCCTGATATCTGGGTTGGCCGTCTTACTCTGGCCGTCCCTATCCATCTTCGCCACAGACCTCGGCTGGAGGGAAATGGGATTTCTTAATTCGGCCATAGTCCAGACAACGGTTACCGGAATAGCCGCTCTTAATTTCGCCATCTACAGTCACTACAAAAAGAGACAGCTTTACGCCGAAAACCTGATGAGGGTCGCCATCTTTTCAGAGGACTCTCTGGGTAAAATCAAAGACTATGTTGTAAAAGAGATGGAAAGGATCGACAGCGGATTCAGTTTTGGTAAAAGCCTTATAAAGGATGAGAGCGACCATACAAAGTAGCCTCTCATTAAAATATTGTGCGGCCTAAACTAAATAATAAAGGAAAAAAGGGAGTAGCTTGTTTAAGCTACCCCCTTTTTATATATTGGCTCCCCGGGACGGATTCGAACCGCCGACAGGGTGGTTAACAGCCACCTGCTCTGCCAGCTGAGCTACCGGGGAATATTGCTTCACATTAAGCGAACTAATTTACTATATTTTTAGTATCAGTTCAAGCTTAACCTGATTTCTATTTTTTTATACTGAACCGCCTTCAAAATAATAACAACCCCCTTACTCCCCCTTTTCTAAGGGGGAATTATGGGGAGAATTGCAGTAGAGTCCCCCTTGGAAAAGGGGCATCCAACGATTCCCCCTTAACAAAGGGGGATAGGGGGTTGTTAGCGTTTAAATGCGGCTTTGCATTTTAGAGGTCCGGATGCTCATGCATGGCCTTCAAACGTCTCCAACGCCTATCGACCTCTTTCTCAAAGGACTCTACAATATCATCATAGTCAGACTTCATCAGGTGCTTGGTCTTCCCCATATGCTTGAACCATTCACGGGCAGGAACCTTCTTCCCCTTGGCCTCAGGATCATAGTTTAGGGTTGTAACCCCTCTTTCCACCTCATAGAGAGGGAAGAAGTTACAATCGACCGCCGCCTGAATAAGCTCCTGAGCACCGCCGGCCTCACTCCTCCAGTTAAGCGGACAGGCGGAGAGGAATTTACCATAAACCAATCCCTCATGCTTGGCATACCATTGCGCCTTGGCCGCCTTCCTAATCATATCCTTATAGTTCGACTCTACCGCAGTAAAGACATAGGGGATATGGCAGGAGGCAAACAGCTGGACAGTATCCTTATGCTGTCCACGCTTACCGCGTCCAACCGTTCCGACATTGGATGTGCTGGTGACATGTCCAAGCGGCGTGGCATAGGAGAGCTGGTTACCTGTGTTCATGTACCCTTCGTTATCATACTCGAGGATGATCATGTTATGGTTTCTGAAGGCTGTTCCGAGTGCCGGTCCAAGACCGATATCAAGACCCCCGTCACCGCTAACCAATATAAAGGTAATATCCTGATCCTGAGGAATCTCTCCCCTTCTCTGTCTCTCCTTATACATATCAACCAAACCGCTCAAGGTTGCGGAGCCGTTCTGGAAGAGATTGTGGACATAGTTAACATTAAAGGATGTATGAGGATAGGAGGTGGTAACAACCATTCCGCAACCTGTGTGCCAGAGCATAACAACATGACCCGTAATCCCCTTTAAGAAGGTATTGATATTGGGGAATATTCCGCAGCCCGGGCAGGCGCTGTGTCCGGGGACAATACGTCTCGGCATGGCGGTAAGCTCGGCCGCCTTGACCCCCTTGGCCTCTATAATATTCTTCTCCTTATTCTCGGTAACAGTAATAATACAGGGAGAGGCCGCCTCTTTGGTAATGGGCTCGGAAACCTTGGCAAACTTGAAGTTCGGGTCACCGGCGGTTGCTCCTATGTAATCGTAGGGAACGGCAACCTTACCAGTCTTAGCAACCTCGAGGGCGCTCTCCAGCATTTCAATAGCATCTTCAAGGTAGAGGTCCTTCCCGCCAAGGCCGTATATGCGGCTCAAGACAAGAGATTTATTGGCAGGGTCGCTCTTTAGGGCAGCCTTTACCTCGGAAGACATACTCCCCCCCATACCGTTGAACGACTCAGCCCTATCGGCAATCAAGACCGCTTTGGCCTTTCCAAGGGCGGCCACAATCTCTTTAGCCGGGAATGGGCGTATAACAGTCGGATAAACCAAGCCAACCTTCTTCCCTTCTTCCCTCAACTTATCAATCGCCCCACGAACCGTGTCGGCAGCCGAGTTGAGGATAAAGATAATCGCATCGGCATCCTCGGTACGGTATGTTTCGATCATCTTATAGGAACGGCCGCTCAGCTTGGCATACTCTTCATACATAGCCGGCAAGGCTTCATAGGCCTCCTGCATAGCCATGCTCAGCTGTTTTTTATTGTTTATCTGATCCGGGTCGTTCATCAATGGGCCAATGGTAATCGGATTGGCCACATCAACCGACGTATACAAAGGCTGATACTTACCGATAAACTTGTAGACAGACTCTCTGTTATCGTCAAAGTAGGAAACCCTTCTTTTCTGATGGCTGGTTATAAAACCGTCATAAGAAACTATGGCCGGAAGTCTAACCTTTTCGGCAATCTTGAGAGCGATTATATTCATGTCGTAGACCATCTGCGGGTCTTTGGCCAAGAGGATTATCCAACCCATATTTAGGGTAGTCATTATATCGGAATGGTCGCAGCGGATATCTATCGGCCCGGAAACGCTTCGGTTAACAACGTTTAAAACCATCGGGAAACGTGTCCCCGACTGAGCCGGTAACTGCTCTATGGCGTACAGCAAACCGTTAGCCGAGGTGGCGTTAAAAACCCTTCCCCCTGCTGTAGCGGCACCGTAACATATACCGGCAGCCCCATGCTCACCGTCGGCCGGAATCAGGTGTACATCATGTTCCCCGTTGGCTCCCATCTCGTCAAGATATTCTGCTATCTCGGTAGATGGTGTAATCGGGAAATACCCCATAACGTGGTAATTGATATGGGCTGCGGCGATAGCAGCCATCTCGTTACCGCTTCTAAAGTCTATCTTCTGCTTACCTTTAGTCATTATTTTTGCTCCTCTATCTTGGTGCTTAATTGCCTAAATCTTGCTGTAGCCGACCGGCCTTTGACGCAGCCGGCTTTGTTGTCAATCCTCGCCATAGACCACGCTATGGCTGCGGTTGTCTTCGCGCCAGCCGCGCCAAATTCTCGGTCTTGATACTGACGCAGACTTAGGCAACTAAACAC
>JAHJSF010000169.1 GCA_018830405.1 Nitrospinota bacterium
TAATACGCCTCACTCCTCGCCTTCGTCGCGCCTCGGTCTACTTTTTTCTCCCGCTCTGTAAAGTTTACTTGGGCACCAACCTATTCCAATCCTAAAAATGAAATGGCGCTACTACTTCTCCCATTCCTTTCAAAAAACCTCTCGCCCCACTTGTGGGGAGAGACAAGAGAGAGGGGTCCAAAAGGTAAACATATTATGAGTAAAACAAAAAGGGGGGGAGGGATTTGATTTGGGTATATTTTTAAGGGTTTAAGAAAAAAGTGATGTTTCAAAACCGGCCCCCCCGGAGTTAACGAACCTATTTGCAGTCCCATTCGCAACAGGTGGTTCCTCCGCCAGGCGAACCTGGGCCAACTGGACAATGCCGGATACAACGGCAGTTTGGTTCTGGTTTGGGCGGCTCTGGTTTGGGCGGAGGAGTCGTAGGTATTGTTGGCTCCTTGCATCTTTCCGGGGCCAGCTTGCATGGATCAATCGGTTTACAGTTCTCCGAAGGGTCACAGTCGAGTGGTACGGGGTCTCCGGCGAAACAACTTGCAGAAAGGACCACAAGCAATCCTACTACTGCCACAACGAGGAAAATCTTTTTCATCTTTTACCTCCCTGAGTTAATGTTGCCCAACTGTATTGGTATTAGTAGGTGGAACAAGTTCCACCTATCTTTATGTAAGCCTAACTATATCAAATGTTTTATAATTTAAAAGGGTATCCAATTATTAAACGTGAGCGGCTTCGGCGTGTATTCTAAGCCCTAGGGAATTTATAACTTTTAGAATCGTATCAAAGCTGGGCGTTCTCTCCCCCGATAGAGCCTTGTAAAGACTCTCTCTTGATAACCCTGTATCTCGTGCTACCTGTGACATACCCTTAGCCCGCGCAATATCACCAAGGGCCTTGGCGATAAAGACAGCATTGCCATCCGCCGTCTCAAAACAAGCCTCAAGATAGGCGGCCATTTCTTCGGGGGTACGAAGATGTTCCGAAACATCGAATTTTGTTGTTTTCGTCTTTGCCATAAATAATACCTATAAATTTTTTGCTAAAGTTATAGCAGTTTTAATATCCTTGGACTGAGTCCGCTTGTCTCCGCCGGCCAGCAGGATTACAATGGTTCTACCAACATTTTTGTAATAAACACGATAGCCGGGACCGTAATGAACCCGCAACTCAGAAATTCCTTCGCCTATCGGCTTAACATCGCCAGGATTGTTTGCGGCCAGACGTTCTATCCTGACCAAAATCCGTGCCCGTGCCCGGATATCGGATAAACTATCAAACCACTTAGCGAAAACCTCAGTCTTCCTAATCTCAACCATGGCTTATTGTATCCTTTGGGCTACATGCTGTCAACGGTATTTTTGGGGGTATTTGCAAGAATGGAGACCACTTGCACACCTTGCACATTTTTTTTGACCGCAGAGATTCTTTATTGCACGTCCCCCCCCCAACTCCCCTCTTTAGCAAAGAGGGGTCAGGGGAGATTTGACTCATCTTTTTTCATCTCCTTTTCTTGCTCGTCCAAGAAAAGGAGGAAAGAATGACGGCCTGCTCATTTTTTTGACGGCTTGAAATGACGGTTGGTTTCGGAGCCTAAAAAACTCACTTACGCTCAAACAGTTTTAGGCTTCTTCCCTCAACCAACCTATTCCAATCCTAAAAATGAGATGGCGCTACTACTTCTCCCCGCCCTTTCAAAAAACCTCTCGCCCCACTTGTGGGGAGAGACAAGAGAGAGGGGTCCACAAGGTAAACATATTATGAGTAGAACAAAAAGGTGCGGGCGGCTTTGATTCCGGCATGTTTTTAGGAGTTAAGCAAAAAGTGATATTTCAAAAGGTTGACCCTGTCATGTGACCCCATACCTCATACCTTTGCATTTTAAGAGCGTCCCTTGCTGCTATATCTGCCGCTGTTAGTGGTCGCTTAAGTTTACCTTCATCTGCTCGAATAAATGGGCAAGCTTATCCTTGCAAAAAGCCTGGTGGGCCTTAACGGCCTCCTGAAAGAGATACCAGTCTGAATTTTGCCAATTCTTCTTCCATTTACAGCTATCTTTGAAAATGGTCAAAGGGGGAACATATTCGTCAGGCAGTCCCTTTACATCAGTTTCAACAGCGCTGTCGAACCAGGCGTGCGGGTCATACTCCGGCAATTTGAACAACTTATTGTATGCCTTGGTCCGGGCCTCCATCCCCTGTAATTTTTCGCCGCTGAATACCGGACCCATAGCATCTTGCAGGTCCTTTTGCAAAGCTGGCCATAAAGCATCGCTATTTTCTATTTTGGAGCAGAGAGAGAATTCTTGAAACAGGCATTTGGCGGCATCAAGGAAACGGTGATTGTTGTTTACTTGGCTGTTTATGATTCGGCTGTCATCCCAGCAATGCCCTACCCAGTCGGGGTGATGGATAAAATCGGCATGTCCTATATTGGGGAGCATGTTCATACTTTGGCCATTAATGCCGTCGTACCAGCCTACGAAGTTTTGATGTGCCCAAGTGTCGACAAAGGCGTGAGTGGCGACTCCTAAACGATGCAATCGATAGGCACTCTTATCTTCAACAGCGGCTTTTATGCTTTCGCGGGCAAGATTATTACCTGGGGTCGTTGTTAAAATGTGCATCTTGCCGTCAGAACGGCGGGCCGATGGCGCTGTGGGATCGCCGGGGAGAAAATGAAAGATAGGGTAGATTCGCATCAGTTTGTGCTTGGGCTTGAGAATGTCCATGGTTTGACTAATATACACCTCATACTCGGTATCGGAATCCTCATCATGAATCGTCCGCAGGGTGTCGTTGTCGTCAACAAGTTGAGAGGCGTGAGCGATTATCAAAGCCTCTTCATCGGTGAACCAGGCTCGTTTGGCTATGATTCCTGTAATGTTGTAATGAAATTCTTTATCCATTTTTCCTCCCTGAGTTAATGTTCCCCAACTGTTATTCACAAGAAACAATCCCTGTCACTACCTATTCTTATCTATACTATTTTTGGCTTGCCCCGAAGCCTCTTTCCCCGCTGAGGTGCCCATCTCCATGCATCATCCTGTGGTGACGCTGCATACCCCCACCAAAACGTCGGCTCCACCAGCTAATTTCTGATGTATCCTTGGGTAAGGTGCGTACAAAACTCAAAAGATCAAGAATGTCTTCTTCGCTCCAATCATTGATAATTGCTGAAGGCATTCTTGTGCCTGGTTGCCCATTCCTAACCTTGTGGATGAATTCCCAAGGGTTATTGTAAGCTACAGTGCCCAGAAACTCAGGCTTTTCAGAGTCCCCAAAATTTATTTCTGTGCCTACTGCACCGTGGCACATGGCACAGTTTCTCTTGAAAATATGTCTTCCGGCTCTTTTATTACCTCCTATGGGCAAACCTTCACCATCTACAAATTTTCCTGTGTCAATAAGTCCTTTTTTGATAAAAAGCGCAAGATCAGCAATCTCTTTATTGCTAATCTGTGCTGTAAAATCGTGTTTTTTGGAAATCACTCCCTTGTTTACGTCTTCAAGTTCCTTTATGGACATTTTTTCAGCTGCCTCATACACCCCTTTGAATCCGGTGTAGTGAGACCCCTTGCCATATGCACCGTTCTTGCCGCGGTAGTCCCAACCATGACACTCCTTACACCTATAAGTATCATATCCGCCCCGCTGGTTACTGCTTTGTTCTTTCCATAGCGGGTGGTCGTTTTCCGGCTTTTTAGTATCAACGGTGGCTTTCCACCAATTATCATAAAGCTGTCCCCCACGGCTTATGCTCATCAGTTCAAATAGTTTCTCACCCTCTTCCTGCGAGTATGATTGTCTATCTGACCTCCCCATCATTCCATGTTCCATTTGAGACCATGCAACTGAAGCAAACACCGTTAACACCAACAAGATAATAGCAATTCTTTTCATATCACTCTCCTTAGTAAAGATAGTTGTTTTCCCAATCTTATACCATCTGAAAATGTGACCCCGTTCCCCTGCACCCGAACCCTAGGCCTTGATTGATACTTGTAATAGAGAGTGTCTCCTATTGTTTAGAAGGTTAACTTTAACTATATCAAATAGTTCTCAATTGAAAAGGGATAATTTGGGGGGAGGAGAAGAGCTTTATTTTTTCACCACCGAGGCACGGAGGTAACGGAGAAACCGCTATATTTTTTCAATAAAGAAGACCAGTGCCTTTTCAGAGATTAATCTTCCCATATGCTTGTGTTCTGGGCCATCGGGAATGAAAATGCCGTCACCGGCCTTATAAGTTATTTTTTCAGCTTCGTACTCAATCTCCATTTCTCCTTCAATGAGATATCCATAATGTCCCTTTTCACACCAATGGGGTGCCATCTCTTTTGAATACTCAACCAGCCTCATTCGTAAACCGTCTTGGTCTATATACTTATGCCTCACTCCGGTAATGGGCGACTCCCATTCGAGTTTCTCGAAGTCTGCTTTGTATTGAGTAATCATCTAAATCCAATTCCTTTCTATCTTTCTTTTCTTCCACCGAAGACGGAGAATATACTGTATTTGTAAAAACAATCTACATCTTTAAAACCGCATTGGCTTAAGGCTTGCGGTTGTTCCCAAAGTGTACTTGGTTTGTTCTCTGCATTATTCTTGTACACATATGGGATATCATCAAACATCCCAACCTCTTCTCCATTTTTTTCTAATCTTTCATTCATCCAGTTTTGCCAAAGTTCGAATTGTATCTCTTCACTGTAGTCTGAACTTGGCTGAACCGGATCAATATTTAGGAATAATCCCCCAAACTTTAATTCTTTGTATATGTGGGCAAATAATGTTTTTTTATTAATAAGGTCAAGATGATGAATAGCGTTTGCAGATAATACTAGATCATATTTACTCTTCTCTACTTCTAACTCATAGTAATCTTCAAATGTTAGATGCCGGAAAGAAGCATTGCTGTTATTTAATTTTTCTTTTGCCCTGTTTAACATATCCTCAGATGCATCAATGAGGTGGAAATTGTTGTTGGGGGATTTGTCGTGTATATGTTTTGTTATAACCCCGTCTCCACAGCCTAGGTCAAGGATGTTTAGACCGGATAGTTTAGGAAAATGAAAGGCAATGATTTCAAGAAATATCCTGATAGATCTTTGTCTTTCAAGCATGATGGCATTCGCAGAGTTTGTATAGAAGTTTACAAAATCCTTATTGTCCCACTTGAATGCTTCATCTTTCTTCATTCTATTCTCTTAAAGAGCTAACTATTTTAGACTTATTCCCTCGGCCAACCTATTACAATCCTAAAAACGAGATGGCGAGGAGGGGAAAGCGGTAGCCTTCGACTTTTTGATTAAACGTGAGCGGCCTCGGCGTGTATTCTAAGACCCAAGGAATTTATAACCTTTAAAATAGTATCAAAGCTGGGGGTTCTATCTCCTGAGAGAGCCTTGTAAAGACTCTCTCTTGATAATCCTGTATCTCGTGCAACCTGTGACATCCCTTTAGCCTTGGCAATATCACCAAGGGCTTTGGCTATAAAGGCGGCATCTCCATCTGCCTCCTCAAAACAAACCTCAAGATAGGCGGCCATCTCTTCAGGGGTGCGCAGGTGTTCCGAAACATCGAATTTTGTTGTTTTTGTCTTTTTCATAAATAACTCCTATAAATTTTTTGCTAAAGTCAGAGCGGTTTTAATATCTTTAGATTGAGTTCCTTTATCTCCCCCAGCCAGTAGAATTACAACCGTCCTGCCGATCTTTTTGTAATACACACGATAGCCTGGGCCATAATTAACCCGTAATTCCGAGACGCCTTCTCCTACAGGCTTAACATCTCCGGGATTGTTTGCGGCCAGCCGTTCTATCCTAACCAAAATCCGTGCCCTTGCCCGGATATCAGATAGGCCATCAAGCCACTTAGCAAAAACCTCAGTTTTCCTAATCTCAATCATGGCTTATTGTATCCTTTAGGCTACAAATTGTCAATCCTTAAGTCTGTTTTTTTAACCCCTTTCTTGTTCAGTCAAGAAAGGGGGAAAGAACCAGCCGCCTGCCCATTTTTTTAACGGCTTGGAATGACGGTTGGCTTCGGAGCCTAAAAAACTCGCTACGCTCAAACAGTTTTAGGCTTTTTCCCTCACCCAACCTATTCCAATCCTAAAAATGAGATGGCGGGGGGAAGCTTGACGGCTGGGAAAAAGTGATATTTGAAGACCTGCCCCTGTCATGCTATTTATGTGTAATACTATCTGTAGGGATGAACAATATTTTCTATTCCTATTTTAATGTGCTCTTGAACTTTAAAACATTCTGATAAAGCATACGTAAGGGGACGAATCTCCTTATAGCCCATTAACCTTGTAAGCTTATTGCCTGAATCTACGCAGACTTTATCCCCTTTTGAGTCTCCTGTTCTATCAGTATTGTTTTTACACTCGTCGGGATTACTCTCCACAAAATATGTTCTGCATATTATTGGACGTACTGGATATATTGTGCAATTATCGTCTATTAGAAAAGGACACTTAATCCTGTCTTTTCTAATCCTTCCTACAAATTTTATGTACTCTACTAAGCTAATATGAGAAACAGAAGGATATATTGTGTCCATATATGAGAACCAAGCTACAAACCCTTCACGTATTTTATTTTTATATTCTTCTTTTAAAGTGCTATCAATATA
>JAHJSF010000170.1 GCA_018830405.1 Nitrospinota bacterium
AGTCTGAAACGGTCTGGAGACAGTCTAATAAATACAAGGTGCCAAGAATAGCCTTTGTCAACAAGATGGATCGCGTAGGGGCCAACTTCTTTAGGGTTGTTGAGCATATAAAGACCAGGTTGGGTTCTAATCCTGTTCCTTTGCAGATACCGATTGGGCAAGAGGCGGCCTTTAAAGGTCTTGTTGATCTCGTAGAGATGAAAGCCATCGTTTATGATGATGACGCCTCTATGGGAAGCGAATATAGGGTTGAAGAAATCCCGGCTGACCTACTTGCTCAGGCCAAAGAATGTAGAGAGAAGATGATAGAGGTCGCTTCCGAGAATGATGATGCCTTGATGGAAAAATATCTAGAAGGCAAAGAGATAACTAACGAAGAGATTATCAGAGGGATAAGGTCTGGAACAATTGGAGGCAAGATAGTTCCTGTTATATGCGGAACAGCCTTTAAAAACAAGGGGGTTCAGCCTCTTCTCGATTCTGTCTTGACATACCTTCCTTCTCCGGTAGATCTTCCTCCGGTTGAAGGAACTAATCCTGATAAAGAAGGTGAGGTTGTTGTTAGAAAGGCCAGTGATGATGAGCCTCTGGCTGCCTTGGCCTTTAAGATAATGGCCGACCCCTTTATAGGTGTTCTAACCTTTGTCAGGGTTTATGCCGGGGTCATGAAGGCCGGTTCTTATGTCTATAATCCGGTTCGCGATGTGAAAGAGAGAGTTGGTAGGTTGGTTAAGATGCATTCTAATAAGAGGGAGGATGTAACGGAGATAGCTGCCGGAGATATAGGGGCAGTTGTAGGTCTAAAGAAAACTCTGACCGGAGATACCCTCTGTGATGAGGATAAGTTGATAATGCTTGAGATGATGACCTTTCCTGAGCCGGTTATCTCTGTTGCTATTGAGCCTAAGACTAAGGCCGACCAAGAGAAATTGGGTTCTGGTCTTGGAAAGTTGGCCCAAGAGGATCCTACTTTTAAGGTACATGTTGACGCCGAGACCTCACAGACCATTATAGCCGGTATGGGTGAGCTGCACCTTGAGGTTTTGGTCGAGAGGTTAAGGCGGGAATTCGGCGTTGAGGCTAATGTCTCAAAACCTCAGGTTGCCTATCGTGAGACCATTAAGAAGACTGTTAAAGCGGAGGGTAAGTTTGTTCGTCAGTCTGGTGGTAGAGGCCAGTATGGGCACTGTTTGATTGAGATTGGCCCTAATGAGACAGGTAAAGGGTTTGAGTTTATTGATGCTGTTAAAGGAGGGACCATTCCAAGAGAATTTATACCTGCGGTGGAAAAGGGTATTAAAGAGGCAATGAACACCGGAGTTCTGGCCGGATATCCGGCTGTAGATATAAAGGTTACACTTTATGACGGTTCATACCATGATGTTGACTCATCTGAGATGGCCTTCAAAGTGGCTGGTTCCATGGCCTTTAAGAGTGGTTGTAGGAGCGCCTCTCCGATATTGTTGGAACCGGTAATGGATGTTGAAGTTGTTATGCCGGACGATTATATGGGGGATGTCATAGGCGACCTTAACTCGAGAAGATGCCGTATAAACGAGATGAACCAGGTTGAAGGGGGTAGAATGGTACAGGCCAATGTCCCCCTGTCGGGTATGTTTGGTTATTCTACTGATTTAAGGTCTATGACCCAAGGTCGAGCAACATACAGTATGGAGTTTTGTCGTTATGAAGAGGTGCCCAAGGCCATAGCGGAGGAGATTATGGCTAAGCATGCGGGCAAGCAAGATAAGGACCTTTAATTTAAGGAGGATAAAAAATGGCTAAGGATAAGTTTTTGAGGACCAAGCCTCATCTGAACATTGGGACGATTGGTCACGTTGACCACGGTAAGACAACGCTAACGGCGGCTATAACAGAAGTCTTGGCCACCAAGGGACTGGCTGAGTATGTCCCTTTTGACAAGATAGACAAGGCCCCTGAAGAGAGGGAGCGTGGTATTACCATCTCTATCTCTCACGTTGAGTATCAGTCTGAGAAGAGACACTATGCCCATGTTGACTGTCCCGGACATGCCGACTATGTCAAGAACATGATTACCGGAGCAGCTCAGATGGACGGAGCAATTTTGGTTGTTAGCGCCGCCGACGGCCCAATGCCCCAGACGAGAGAGCATATATTGCTTGCCCGTCAGGTTGGTGTACCGAGTATCGTAGTTTTCCTAAACAAGGCTGACATGGTAGACGATCCTGAACTGATTGAATTGGTTGAGCTTGAGATAAGGGAGCTTTTGAGCAAATATGACTTCCTCGGGGATGACATCCCAATCGTCAGAGGAAGCGCCCTTCAGGCCCTTGAGAATCCTAATGACCCTGAAAAGACCAAGTGTATCTTTGATCTAATGGACGCCGTTGACAACCATATTCCTGAGCCTAAGAGGGACATTGAAAAACCCTTCATGATGGCCATAGAAGACGTATTCAGCATCTCCGGCCGAGGAACAGTTGTAACCGGAAGGATAGAGCAGGGGGTAGTTAACGTAGGAGACGAAATAGAGATTATCGGAATTCGCCCCACCCAGAAGACCGTTGTAACCGGAGTTGAAATGTTCCACAAGCTTTTGGATAGAGGTCAGGCCGGTGACAACGTAGGTATACTTCTACGCGGCACCAAGCGTGATGAGGTAGAGCGTGGCCAGGTATTGGCCAAACCGGGCAGCATAACCCCTCACACCAAATTCAAGGCCGAGGCCTATGTATTGAAAAAAGAAGAAGGTGGCCGTCATACCCCGTTCTTTAAAGGGTATCGTCCTCAGTTCTACTTCAGAACTACCGATGTTACAGGTATAGTAAAGCTTCCTGAGGGTGTTGAAATGGTAATGCCCGGGGATAATGTAAGCATAGAGGGGGAGTTGATTACCCCTATAGCTATGACCAAGGACCTGCGTTTTGCAATCCGTGAAGGTGGAAGAACGGTTGGCGCAGGCGTTATCAGTGAGGTGATTGAATAATATAATGGCTGAGCAAAAGATTAGAATAAAATTAAAGGCTTATGACCACGGCATATTGGATGCCTCCGTGGGTGAAATAGTCAATACCGTTAAGAGAACCGGGGCGCGTTTGGTTGGCCCCATTCCTTTGCCTACCGTAAAGAATAGGTGGACGGTTTTGAGATCTCCCCATGTCGATAAGAAATCAAGAGAGCAGTTTGAGATACGGACTCATAAGAGGTTGATAGATATCTATGATTCCACGCCTCAGACGGTTGATGCTTTGATGAAACTTGACCTCTCGTCAGGGGTCGACATAGAAATTAAACTTTAGCGGTTTGCGATACTAGTTATGATTAATCAGATTTTAGGCAAGAAGGTGGGGATGACCCAGATTTTTAAAGAGGATGGCACGAGGGTCCCGGTAACCGTTATAGAGGCCCCTCCTTCCGTTTTAGTGCAGAAAAAGACAGTTGAAACGGATGGCTATAATGCCGTTCAGTTGGGCTTTGTCAAAGGGAAGAAGGATCGTTTTAGCCGTCCTATTGTCGGTCACTTTCAGAAGCATGGTGTTGACGAGCCGACTAAGGTTTTAAAGGAGGTTCGCCTTGAGTCCTTTGAGGGGTTGGAAGACCTTAAAGAGGTTGGGGTTGAGATTTTTGCCGCAGGGGACAAGGTTGATATTACCGGAGTTACCAAGGGGCGTGGTTTTGCCGGTGTCTTCAAGAGATATAGAATTGGTGGAGCACCTGCAACCAGAGGTACCCATGAAAATTTCAGGCATATTGGTTCACTCGGTGGCGGTAGATCCAGCGCTACAAGGGTTTGGCCTGGAAGGAGGTTGCCGGGGCATATGGGTTGTGACAACAGGACAATTTTAGGTCTTGAGGTGGTTGGTGTTGACAAAGAGGCTGGATGTCTGATGATAAAGGGTGCAGTACCCGGAGCTAACGGAGGGATACTTCGTGTGCGGAAGACTAATAGGGGCAATAGATCATAGATTATTGTATGAGAGCGATGGATATAGAAATAATTAATACTGACAAACAGGAAGTTGGTCGCAGGGAGTTGGATAGTTCCCTTTTTCAGGCCAAGGTTAGAGGGGATCTTCTTCATACATGTGTTGTGGCTCACCTTGCCTCAATAAGGAGAGGAACCAGTTCCGTAAAAGACCGATCAATGGTTAGGGGTAGCGGTAAAAAACTCTGGGCACAAAAAGGGACTGGTAATGCGAGGGTTGGGGCTGGTAAAAAGTCGCCTCTCTGGAGAGGTGGTGGAGTTGTATTTGGCCCTACTCCAAGAGATTATACCCAAAAGGTCAACAAGAAGGTCAAAAGGGCTGCCTTGACGAGCGCCCTGTCTATGAAGGCCTCAAATGGTGCTATTCTTCTTCTCGATAAGCTTGAGCTTGAGTCTGTGAGTAGTAAAAATTTAGCCTCTCTTTTGAGGAATATCGGTATTGAGAGAAAGGCCCTAATTATTGTGGATCAGGAGGATACAAATCTTTCCTTGTCTGCCCGCAATATTCCCTGGGCCAAGGTTCAGAGGATTGATTCTCTAAATGTCTACGATATTATGAATCACAATAACATCGTTTTTACAACTTCTTCTTTGGAGAAGGTAGAGGAGAGGTTTGCGCTATGAGTCATTTGTGTAATGTTATCAGAAAGCCGCTTATTACCGAGAGGGCTACCGACCTTATGGCCAAACAGAATAAGGTTGTTCTTGAGGTAGATATTTCGGCTAACAAGTGTCAGGTAAAGAAGGCAGTTGAGCAGATTTTCAAAGTAAAGGTGACCAAGGTTAATATTTCCCGTCAGAAGGGGAAGGTTAAGATGACCAAAAGGATACCTGGTAAGCAGGTTGATTGGAAGAAGGCCGTGGTTACCTTGAAAGATGGCGATAGTATAGAATTATTGGAGAATAGCTGATGCCCATAAAGAGTTTTAATCCGAGGTCTCCCGGCATAAGAAGTAAGACTGTTCTTGTCTTTGATGAGATCACTAAAGTCGGACCGGAGAAGAGCCTCCTTTTTTCTAAGAACAAGAGTGGAGGAAGGAATTCCTACGGTAGGATAACTGCCAAATATATCGGCGGCGGCCATAAGCGTTTGGGGCGTATCGTTGATTTTAAGAGGAACAAGGATGGTATTCCAGGGAAGGTTGCCTCAGTAGAATATGATCCTAACAGGTCGGCCAATATTGCTCTCATCAATTATCTTGATGGTGAGAAACGCTATATTATTGCCCCTGTAGGCCTAAAGGTTGGAGAGGAAATTATGTCAGGCGATAGGGCTGAGGTTAAGCTTGGCAACAGTCTGATGCTGAAGTATATACCTGTCGGTTCTACTATTCATAATATAGAACTTAGCAGGGGCAAGGGGGGACAGATTGCCAGAAGCGCGGGTATGTCTGCTCAATTGCTGGCTAAGGAAGATAAATGGGCCCATGTAAGGCTTCCGTCGAATGAGGTAAGGCTTATTGAAGTTGAGTGTAGGGCTACAGTTGGTCAGGTGGGTAACATTGACTTTGAGAAGGTCAGTATTGGTAAGGCCGGTCGTAATAGGTGGCTTGGCAAAAGACCAAGGACAAGGGCTGTCGCTATGAACCCTGTGGATCATCCTATGGGGGGCGGTGAAGGAAAAACCTCAGGCGGAAGGCACCCCTGCTCCTTCAATGTTATCCCTTCTAAGGGGTATAAGACCAGATCCAAGAGAAAAAAATCTGACAAATTGATTGTTAAGAGACGAAAGTAGTCAGGTTATTTAGTTGTTTTTACAGAATTATTTGAATTAGGAGAATCTTAGATGGGAAGATCTTTAAAGAAGGGCCCCTTTGTTGATGATCATCTGATGAAGAAGGTGGATGATATGAAGCAAACAGGGGAAAAGAAACTCATTAAAACTTGGTCACGGAGATCCGTTGTTTTGCCTGAGTTTATAGGGTATACCTTCGCTGTTTATAATGGCAGAAAATTTATACCTGTCTATGTTTCCGAGAATATGGTTGGTCATAAGTTGGGGGAGTTTTCACCCACCAAGACCTTTCATTCTCATGGTGGCAGGGCGAAGAAGACCGCAAAACTAAAATAGGGTTATAGGAATGGATGCAAAGGCAATATTAAGATATACACGAATTTCTCCTCAGAAGGCCAGGTTGGTTGCTGACCAAGTCAGGGGTAAAAGGGTTGATGAGGCGCTAAACATTCTTGCTTTTATGAACAAGAAGGGAGCTAAAATTGTCAGGGAACTTTTGAGCTCTGCTATAGCAAACGCTCGTGATAAGAACTTTGAAGATGTGGATTCTCTCAGGGTTTCTGAAATTATGGTGGATGGTGGTCCGGTTCTGAAGAGACAGATGCCAAGAGCTAGGGGAAGGGCCTCTCGTATCTTAAAGAGAACAAGCCATATAACGCTGGTCTTAAGTTAACAAGGAGGAAGTTTTGGGTCAGAAGGTTCATCCGATAGGGTTTAGGTTAGGCATCAATAAAGACTGGCAGTCGAGCTGGTATGCCAAGAAGGATTATGTTTCCTTCTTGCACGAGGATATAGCTATAAGGAAATATATCAAAAAAGAACTTTATCACGCAGGTATTGCCCGTATTGCGATTGAGAGATCATCCAATAAACTGAAGATAAATGTTATGGCTGCCCGCCCTGGAATTATAATAGGCAAAAGGGGTTCTGAGGTTGATAGGCTGAAGGAAAATATACAGAAACGGGTTCCGGAGAGAAAACTCATCCTTAATATTGTTGAGGTTAGACGCCCAGAAGCTAATGCCCAGCTTATTGCCGAGAACATTGCCCTCCAGATAGAGAGAAGGGTGGCCTTTAGAAGGGCCATGAAAAAGACAATACAGTCCGCGATGAGATTTGGCGCCAAAGGGATAAGGGTTAACTGTGCAGGCAGGCTGGCCGGACACGAAATTGCCAGAGTTGAGTGGTATCGCGAAGGAAGAGTACCTCTTCATACAATAAGGGCTGATATCGACTTAGGGTTTGCCGAGGCGCATACCGCCTACGGGCTTATAGGTGTTAAGGTATGGGTTTTTAATGGAGAGATTATACCCGAGAGGGTCGAGGCAGTAGAGGCAGCTGCTGAGTAGGTGGTCCGCTTCAACTGTTTTGAAGTTGGCTTTTAACAATAATAAATAACAATTTGTAGTTATATAAAAAGAGGGGTTAACTGCGATGTTGATGCCAAAGAAGGTTAAATACCGTAAACGCCAAAAGGGACGTATGGGGGGGGCTGCCCATCGTGGTTCAGGCTTAGCTTTTGGAAGTTATGGTTTGGTGGCCCTTGATCCATGCTGGATAGATTCCAGGCAGATTGAGGCAGCTAGGATCGCCATGACCAGACACGCCAAACGTGGCGGTAAAATATGGATAAGAATTTTCCCGGATAAACCGATAGGTCACCGCCCCGCCGAAACAAGGATGGGTAAGGGTAAAGCTGCTCCTGATACTTGGGTCGCAGTTGTGCAAAGGGGACGTACCCTTTTTGAGATGGAGGGTGTTTCTGTTGATGTAGCTCAAGAAGCCCTGAGATTGGCTGCCCATAAACTTCCGGTTAAGACAAAATTTATTAAGAAAGAG
Organism: Nitrospinota bacterium; assembly: GCA_018830405.1. GTDB lineage: Bacteria > Nitrospinota > Nitrospinia > UBA9942 > JAHJSF01 > JAHJSF01. The sequence goes on from JAHJSF010000170.1 coordinate 7,542, forward strand.
GGAGAGCTATGAAGGTTAGCGAGTGTCGAGAGTTAGTCAACGAGGAACTCATTAAATCTAGGGATGAGGCCTTGTTGGAATCGATGAAACTGCGTTTTGAGTTAGCTAGGGGTGTCCTTGCTAGTCCTGCCAAGATAAAGTCTTTGAGAAGGAATGTGGCTAGGATTGAGACTGTTTTAAACGAAAGAAGACTTGAGGCTGAGGAAAAGAGCGAGGGAAGCAATGGATAGTAAAAGAAAGACAGAAACAGGTGTTGTTGTTAGTAACAAGATGGATAAGACCGTGGTAGTTAAGATTAATTCTACTGTTCGTCACCCTAAATATCCTAAGGTTATAAGAATTTCTAAGGGGCTTAAGGTTCATGATGCCAAGAATGAGTGTTCTGTCGGCGACAAGGTAATGATTGTTGAGACCAGGCCTTTGAGTAAAGATAAATGTTGGAGGCTGTTGGAGATTGTTGAGAAGGCATCTGAGTAGAGGTTATGTAAGGCAGGTGTCATAACTCTTTCTTTGTTATGAAATAATCGAGGTATATTTAGTAAGATGATACAACTTAGAACAGTAATGAATGTGGCTGATAATTCCGGGGCCCGTAAGATTCAGTGTATAAAGATTCTTGGGGGAAGCGGTAGACGGTATGCCAGGGTTGGCGATATCGTTGTTGTTGCGGTAAAAGAGGTAACTCCTAATAGTGGAATCAAGAAGGGAGTTGTTAAAAAAGCGGTTGTTGTCCGCACCAAGAAAGAGTTTGGTCGCTCAACGGGGACATATGTTAAGTTTGATGATAATGCCGGGGTCTTAATAAATGACCAGCAGGAGCCTGTCGGTACAAGGATATTTGGCCCTGTTGCCCGTGAGCTCCGCGATAAAAAATTTATGAAAATTATTTCTTTGGCACCGGAGGTCTTATAATGGCTACAAAGGTTAGAATAAAGAAGGATGATATAGTCAAGATCATCGCCGGCAAAGAGAGAGGCAAAAAAGGGAAGGTTCTTACCGTTTTTCCTGAGGAGGGGAGGTTGATTGTTGAGAAATTGAACATGGTCAAGCGCCATACCAAACCAAATCAGAAGATGCAAGAAGGGGGCATAATAGAAAAAGAGGCCAAGGTTCAACTGTCAAACGTGATGGTTGTTTGTCCTAAGTGTGACAAGGCAGTTCGTGTATCTGCCAAGAGTTTGGAGAATGGGAAAAAGGTTAGGGTCTGCAAGAAATGCGGAGAAATGGTTGGACTTGATTGATCTTGGTTGTTAAAGGGAATAATAGATGAAGATGCCGGAATTAAAAAGAAAATATACTGAAGAGGTTGCTCCTGCTCTCTTAAAAGATTTTGGGTGGTCCAACAGTATGATGGTCCCAAAACTCCAAAAGATAGTTTTGAATATGGGGCTTGGTGAGGCTGTTCAGGATCCTAAGATTATAGATATAGGGGTATATACTTTAACTCGTATAACAGGTCAGAAGCCTGTTGTTACAAGAGCTAAAAAGTCGATATCAACTTTTAAACTTAGGGAGGGCCTCCCTATAGGTTGTTCTGTTACTTTACGTGGTAACAGGATGTTTGAGTTCATGGAGCGGTTGGTACACTTCTCCCTTCCCAGGATGAGGGACTTCAATGGTCTCTCTAAAAAGTCCTTTGATGGCCATGGGAACTACAATTTTGGGCTTAAAGATCAGCTTATTTTCCCTGAAATAGACTTTGATAAGATAGACAGGTTGAAGGGGATGAATATAACATTTGTTTCCTCTACCAGTGATGATAAAGAGGCAGAGGCTTTATTAAGGGGCTTAGGATTGCCTTTAAAAGAATAAATATTTTTTGGAGATTATGTGGCTAAGAAATCACTAATAGTAAAGGCGAGTAGAGAGGCCAAGTTTAAGGTAAGGAATTATAACCGTTGTCCGCTCTGTGGTCGCCCGCGTGCTTTCATAAGAAAGTTTGGTATGTGTCGTTGTTGCTTCAGGAAACTGGCCTTGGACGGTACAATACCAGGAGTTATTAAGGCTAGTTGGTAGACTATATAAAGAAGAATTTAAAAGGAAAATAAAGATGTCAATGAGTGATCCCATAGCTGATATGCTGACAAGGCTTAGAAATGCCTTGTTGGTAAACCACGAAAAGGTTAGCGTACCTAAGTCTTCAATAAAGATTGAAATTGCCAAGATTCTTAAGGATGAGGGATTTATAAAGAACTATAGAATTGTTGAGGATGGCCCACAAGGGACGATTAGGATTTACTTGGCTTACAGGGACGGCTATCCCCTTATTGACGGGTTAAAAAGGATAAGTACCCCGGGGAGCCGTAAATATGTCGGGAAAGAGGATATTCCTGAGGTGCTTAACGGCAAGGGGGTCGTTATCCTTTCAACAAGCCAGGGAATTATGACCGGTACAGCTTGTCAGGCAAAGAATATAGGTGGTGAGTTATTGTGTTCGGTTTGGTAATCTGAGATACGTTTTTTATAAAAGGTTTTTATATGTCCAGAATAGGTAGAGCACCGATTCCGATTCCTAGCGGAGTCGAAGTTAAGATAAATGGGGGCATGGTAGAGGTTAAGGGCCCCAAGGGGAAATTGGTTCGTAATATTCACCCCAATATTAGTCTGAAGATAGAGGATAAGGTTCTGACTCTTGTCAGGCCAGATGACTCAAAGCAAAACAGGGCATTGCATGGTCTTACACGTGCCTTGTTAAACAATATGATTGTTGGTGTTGTTGAGGGGTTTCGTAAGGAGCTGCAGATTAACGGCGTTGGTTACCGCGCTGAGATGAAGGGGAAGGACTTGGTTCTCTCCTTAGGTTATTCGCATCCTTGCCCGGTAGATAATGTAGCCGGAATTTCCTTTGAAATTGGACAGAAGGGTGCCCTGGCAGTTATCGGCATAGATAAGGAAATAGTAGGGCAGGTCGCAGCCAATATCCGTTCCCTTAGGAAGGTAGAGCCTTACAAAGGAAAAGGAATCAGGTATGTGGATGAGGTTGTTATAAAGAAACTGGGTAAAACTGCGGGCAGTAAATAATCGTAAGTAGAGGGTTTATGAATACTAAAACAGAACAGAGGTTAATAAGAAAAGCGAGAGTACGCAAGAAGATATCAGGTACTCCGGGAAGACCGCGTTTGACCGTGTTTAAGAGTTTGAAGAATATCACGGCTCAGGTTATTGATGATACTAATTCAAGAACTTTGGCTTATGTTTCTACTCTTGATAAGGAGTTTAAGGCAAGTATGAAGCCTGGGAAAAATATGGAAGCAGCCTCTAAAATAGGCGAAATGATTGCGGAAAGGGCTTTGGCAAAGGGGATTGATAAGCTTGTCTTTGATAAGAATGGTTATCCCTACCATGGCAAGGTAGCCTTAATAGTTGAGAAGGTTAGGGAAAAGGGTATAGCAGTTTAATAAGGGGAACGAATTGGAAAGCAACAACAATAGCAATGATAGTGCCGTAGAGTTTTCAGACCAGCTTATCAATCTTAGGCGTGTTTCTAAGGTAGTTACCGGTGGGCGCAGGTTTAGCTTTAGTGCCCTTGTGGTTGTGGGTAATAAGCAGGGGACCATAGGTTATGGTATAGGTAAGGCCAAGGAGGTTCCTGAGGCCATTAAAAAGGCGGTTGACCGAGCCAAAAAGAATATTATTCATGTCCCCGTTAAGGATGGGACCATTCCTTTTACAGTGGAAGGGCATGCCGGAGCTGGTCATGTTATGCTTAAACCGGCCGGTAAGGGAACCGGTATCATTGCCGGTGGTGCGGTAAGGGCCGTTATGGAAGTTGCCGGTATCAATAATATACTGACCAAGAATATAGGATCAGACAATAAGCACAATGTTGTCAGGGCTACCTTTGAGGGTCTTGATCGTCTTAACAGGTGGGAAAAAATAAGCAGTGCGAGGGGTGAAAAATGAAGGCTAATAAAAACTTTGATCTTAGTAATTTAAAACCGCCTGCCGGAGCAAAAAAGAGTCGCAAGGTGATAGGAAGAGGCGATGGCTCAGGCCACGGAGGAACCTCCACCAAAGGGCATAAGGGACAGAACGCCAGGTCAGGTGGTAAGACTCATCCTCGTTTTGAGGGGGGACAGATGCCCATATACAGGAGGCTCCCTAAAAGAGGCTTTACCAATATATTTAAAAAGGAATATCAGGTTATTAATGTCAGCGACTTAGAGAGGTTTGATGGGGAGGTTACCTTGGATAAGTTTGTAAATAGCGGCCTTAATAAATCTAATGAGCCGGTTAAGATATTGGGAAAAGGGGAGTTGACCAAGGCATTGACTGTTCATGCCGCTCGATTTTCTAAAACTGCTGTTGAGAAGATAGCCAAGGCCGGCGGTAAGGCCGTAGTAGTCGAGTAATATGGCATCGAACGAATTTAGTAATATATTTAAGGTTCCTGAACTCAAGAAGAGAATCTTTTACACCTTTGCCCTTTTGGCTGTATACAGGATAGGTTCTCACATCCCTACACCAGGTATAGATGCTGCCGCCTTGGCTGATTTTTTCTCCAAAACAAGGGGGACTATACTCGGTTTTTTTGATATGTTCTCCGGAGGGGCGCTTAGTCGTTTGACAATATTTGCCCTCGGTATAATGCCCTATATCAGCGTTTCGATTATACTTGAGCTGATGGTTGTTGTTGTGCCTGCTCTGGAGAAGTTAAAGAAGGAGGGGGAGGCCGGACGTAGAAAGATTAACCAGTATACGCGTTATGGTACTGTCTTCCTCTGTATATTCCAAGCTATGGGGATTAGTTTCTGGTTGGAGTCTATGAGGAGCCCCACCGGAGCGCTGGTTGTCAGTTCACCTGGTTGGCATTTTAGATTTGTAACGGTTTTGACCCTCACTGCAGGGACAACTTTTATTATGTGGCTCGGGGAGCAGATAACTGAGAGGGGAATAGGCAATGGCATTTCCCTAATAATCTTTGCCGGTATCGTGGCCGGAATGCCGTCAGCCATGGTTAACTCATACAGGTTGCTGGCTGCCGGTGAGATTAAGCTACTTGTGCTCATGGCCGTTGTAGTGTTGATGCTTGCGGTTGTTGCTTGGATTGTTTTTATGGAGAGCGCCCAGAGGCGTATTCCGGTTCAATATGCTAAAAGGGTAGTTGGCAGGAAGATGTATAGTGGACAGAGTACGCATCTGCCCCTTAAGGTGAATACGGCCGGTGTTATTCCGCCGATATTTGCCTCTTCTATCATTATGTTTCCGTCGATGATAACTAACTTTGTCGACCATCCGATAATGAAGAAGATGTCCGGTTTCTTAATGCCGGGCACAGCCTTTTATACCTCCATATACGTAGTTATGATAATCTTCTTCTGTTACTTTTATACGGCCATAGTATTTGATCCGGTTGAGGTTGCGGATAATATGAAGAAGCATGGCGGGTTTATCCCCGGAATCAGACCGGGTAGGCCTACCGCTTCTCATATAGATAGAATTTTGACCAGAATTACCCTTATTGGGGCAATATATGTGTCGGCTGTCTGTGTTTTACCCGACTTTTTTATTAAAAATTTCGGCATACCTTTCTATTTTGGGGGTACAGGTTTATTGATTGTGGTTGGGGTGGCCATGGACACAATAGCCCAAGTGGAATCACATTTGGTTATGCGCCACTACGACGCCTTCAATAAGAAGAAAAACAGGAGATAAGATGCAGCTTATCATGTTGGGTCCTCCTGGTGCCGGCAAGGGAACTCAGGCCAAGCTTTTGAGCGATAGGTATAATATACCCCAGGTATCAACCGGGGATATACTTAGAAAGGCAGTTGCCGAGGGGACAAAATTAGGCTTAGAGGCCAAGTCTCATATGGATTCGGGGGGACTTGTACCCGATAGGCTGGTTATAGATATAATAAAGGACAGATTAGGCCATTCGGATTGTGCTGGCGGATTTATCCTTGATGGTTTTCCCAGGACACGTGCCCAGGCGGAGGGTTTGCATGAGCAGCTCAAGGTGTTGGGTAAGGATATAAATCTGGTTATAGATATTTCTGTCGAGCTGGACGATTTGGTAACACGCCTGGCCGGTAGAAGAAGCTGCAAAGAATGTGGCGAGGTATATCATCTTACCTATTCAGCTCCATCTAAGGATGGTGTTTGTGATAAGTGTGGTGGAGAGCTATATCTAAGAGACGATGATAGAGAGGAAACGATTAAGAGACGTTTTGCTGTCTATAAGGAACAGTCGGCCCAGCTTAAAGGCTACTATCAAGCACTGGGAGCCTTCTTTCAGATCTCAGGAAATGGGGCGATAGACGATATATTTGAGGCTATTGTTAAGGAAATAGAGTTAATTTCCGACAACTAACACTCTTCTCTTATGATTATAATTAAGTCAGCCAAAGAGATAGAGATGATGCGCCGTCCCGGGCGGATTGTCGGAGAGGTGCTGGCGGAGGTGTCGGAGAAGGTTAAGGTTGGGGTTACAACTCAGGAACTTGATGCCTTGGCTGAGGAGTTGATTCTCAGAAGGGGGGCCAAACCGGCCTTTAAGGGATATCGGGGATATCCAAGTACACTCTGTACCTCGGTAAATGAAGAGGTGGTACATGGTATCCCCTCAAGACGTAAACTTAGGGAGGGTGATATCCTCAGTATTGACCTTGGTGTTTTCAGTCAAGGATACTACGGGGATGCAGCTGTTACTCTCCCTGTTGGTAATATTAGTAAAGAGGCCCAAGGGTTGATAGAGAGCACCAAACGTTCTTTGTATAAGGGTATAGAAGCGGCGGTAGCGGGTAATCGTCTCTATGATGTCTCTTTTGCCGTGCAGAAGCAGGCCGAGGGGGATGGGTACTCGGTGGTACGCGATTTTGTTGGTCATGGTATAGGGACTTCTCTACATGAGGAGCCTCAGGTGCCCAATTATGGTTCCCCCGGTAAGGGGCCTCTCCTTAAAGTGGGGATGGTGTTGGCTATAGAGCCGATGATCAATATGAAGGGCTATGATGTTAGAGTGACCGGGGACGATTGGACGGTTGTTACTGTGGATGGGTCTTTATCCGCCCATTTTGAGCATACTGTGGCCATCGGAAGTAATGGGGCGGTGATATTAACCTCTATCTGATTTAGGGTTTATGGTGAAAGAGAAGGGTATAGAAGTAGACGGAACGGTCCTTGAACCTCTTCCCAACGCTACATTTAGGGTTGAGTTGGAAAATGGTCATAAAGTCTTAGGACACGTATCAGGTAAGATGCGTATGCACTACATAAGGATATTGGCCGGGGATAAGGTTAAACTGGAACTTTCACCATACGACTTAACGCGTGGTAGAATAGTTTACAGGTATAAATGATTATTGTTGCTATAAGATAAGGAGTACGAGGATGAAAGTAGGCGCCTCTGTTAAAAAGATATGCAGTAAGTGTAAGATTGTTAAGAGACATGGTGTTATTCGTGTTATCTGTGAGGTTAAAAAACATAAGCAGAGACAGGGATAATCTTAGGGTTTCTTTGGTGGTTGATATTTAATAAGGGAGATTAATTTGGCAAGGATAGCAGGTGTAGACATCCCCAAACAGAAGAGGGTTGTAGTCGGTTTGACCTACATATATGGGGTTGGACAAGAGGTAGCTAAAGATATTTTGGAAAAGACCAATATCAATCCTGATACCAGGGTTAAAAATCTGACGGAGGATGAGGTTAGCCGTCTGAGGGCAATATTGGACAGCGAATATACCATAGAGGGAGGGCTGAGAAAGAAGATTGCCTATGATATTAAGCGCCTCATGGATATAGGTGCCTATCGTGGAACGAGACACAAGAAAGGTCTGCCGGCCAGGGGACAGAATACTAAGAATAACGCCAGAACATGCAAGGGGCCCAAGCAGACGGTAGGGGCTAAACCTAAGGGATAAAATATGACTGAAATTAAGAATGACACTTCTTCCAAGAAGAAGCTGAAGCGCGTGGTACCTAATGGGAATGCCCATATTCAGGCGACCTTTAATAATACTATAATTACCATTACAGACCCATCGGGGGGGGTAATATCCACAGGGAGCGCCGGCTCAAGCGGATTTAAGGGTTCGAGAAAGAGTACTCCTTTCGCCGCTCAGATTACGGCCGAGAAGGTTGCTAAAAAGGCGATGGATATCGGGATGAAGAAGGTAGATGTTTTTCTTAAAGGACCAGGTTCAGGAAGAGAGTCGGCCATAAGGGCTCTTCAAAGCACCGGTCTTGAGGTGGAGAATATTGTCGATATTACCCCTATGCCTCATAATGGGTGTAGGCCTCCTAAAAGGAGGAGAGTATAATAGCAGGTTATTTCTGTTAAAGTCTGTTTAATATATTGTTTTGTTATTTAAGATGTGCCAGTTTATCGGTAAAAAATATTAGGAGGAATATTGGCTAGATATGTAGAGGCGGTGTGCCGAAATTGCAGAAGAGAAGGACTAAAGCTTTACCTGAAGGGGGACCGTTGTCTCACCGCAAAATGTGCCTTTGATAAGAGGGCCTATCCCCCGGGGGTACATGGTCAGAGAAGGACCAAGATATCTGAGTATGGTCGACAGCTTAGAGAAAAGCAAAAGGCCAAGAGGATCTATGGCATGCCTGAGAAACAGTTCAGGATATATTACAGAAGGTCCGACCAGATGAAGGGTATTACAGGTGAAAACCTTATAGGGATGCTTGAAAAAAGGCTCGATAATGTTATATTCCGCTTAGGCCTGGCTGCCAGCAGAAACCAAGCTCGACAGCTTGTTTTACATAGACATTTTAGAGTCAACGGACAAAGGCTTAATATCCCATCCTACCAGGTTAAGGTTGGAGATGTAGTTACCGTTAATGATAAATCTAAAGAGATTGTTCCGATTAAATCAGCGATAGAATCAGGGACAGGGAAAGAGGTTCCCGCCTGGCTTACTTTTGATCTTAAGGATATGAAGGGGGTTGTTGAGAGGGTTCCTGTTCGGGAGGATGTTCATATCCCCGTTACGGAACAGCTGATAGTCGAGCTTTACTCGAAGTAAAAGGGATTTATCCTTATAATAGTTAACGAATTTCAGTTTTGTTCGCGGTGCCTCTTGTTTATTGATTGAATGGATATACCCGTTTTGTATATCATCAATTAAAATAATAGAGATAACTTGGCGATCACGACAATTAAATCCGAGGAGAATTATGAGCGTTGTATTTCGTGAGTTTATTAGTCCTAAAAGATTGGATTATGACAAAGAAACTATGACCGATAGGTACGGTAAGTTTGTTGCGGAACCGTTTGAAAGGGGTTTTGCTACTACCATAGGTAATGCCCTGCGCAGGCATCTGATATCTTCCATAGATGGAGCGGCCATTAGCTATGTAAAATTTGATGGTGTCTATCATGAGTTTGCTACCATGCCAGGCGTTGTTGAAGATGTGGCTAACATTATTCTTAATCTGAAGGGGTTGAGGTTTAAGTTACATGCAGAAGGCCCTAAGAGTGTCTATATCCATGCCAGCGGGAAGGGAGCTGTTACCGGTAAAGATGTTGAGGGGGATGCGGATGTAGAGGTGGTTAATCCTGATTGTCATATTGCCACCCTTGATACCAAGGGAAAACTTGATATTGAGATGATTGTTGAAAAAGGGAGGGGGTATGTGTCCTCCGATAAACATCCTGCTTTGGATGATCCTCAGATGATTCCCATTGATTCGATTTTCTCTCCGGTGGAGAGGGTTAATTTCCAAGTTGGCAATACCCGTGTTGGGGCTTCAGCCGACTACGAGAATCTTGTTTTGGAGATTTGGACCGATGGTTCAATTAAACCTGAGGATGCAGTAGCCTACTCAGCCAAGATATTGAAGAATCATCTGCAGATATTCATCCATTTTGATGAAGAAGAAGAGATCAAACCTCAGATCGTTGACGAAGAGAAACGTCAGATTTTAGGAAATCTGATGAAGAGTGTTGATGAGCTTGAGTTGTCTGTCAGGTCGGCCAACTGCCTTGATAAAATCAATATCAAGACCATTATGGACCTCGTGGAGAGAACGGAAACAGAGATGCTTGATACTGAAAACTTCGGGAGGAAGTCCTTAAATGAGATAAAGGATTTGCTGGTCGGTATGGATCTTAGTCTTGGCATGAATGTTGAAGAATATCGTAAAGAATTAGAAAAAAATATATAAAGAATATCAAGGGAGAATAGGGGAATGCGTCATTTAAAGGATGGAGTTAAGCTTGGCAGAACGGCAACACACAGGAAGGCTATGTTTAGGAATATGGTCACCTCCCTGCTTAAATATGAGAGGATAGAAACTACCCTAGCCAAGAGTAAAGAACTCAGAAGAATTGCTGACAGAATGATAACCTTGGGCAAGGAAGGAACTTTGAGTGCCAGGCGTAGAGCAGCCAGCTATATACAGGAGCCGAAGGTTTTACAGAAGCTTTTTGATTCCATGTCTTCAAGGTATACCGACAGGAATGGGGGATATACAAGGACCTACAAGGCTGGTTTACGCAGGGGTGATGCCAGTAAGATGGCTATTATAGAGTTGGTCGACAGAGATTTGGGGGCTGCACCAAAAAAGAGGGTTAAAAAGGCTAAAGAGGAGTAGTTTAATACGAAGTCGCATTCAAACGCTAACTTTGTTGGCTTCGTCGTCAGCTCCTCAATATACAACCCCCTATCCCCCTTAACAAAGGGGGATAGGGGGTTGTGTGTCGCTTCCTCCTTGTCGCCTTGTTATCATTTTGAATGCAACTCCGGAGGCTGCTCCTCCCCCTTCTTAGACGGAACGAACTTATATAGGGTTTCCCCCTCCTTGACGAGACCCAGTTCCTCTCTGGCTACCTTTTCTACCTGAGAATCATATTCCTTAAAATCTATTACCTCAGATTCAAGTCTCTTGTTTTTCTTCTTGATTTCAACAATTTCACCTTTAAGTTCCTCTAATTTATCCTCCAACTCCCAGATCCTTACTATGCCGTCTTCTCTTACCAGACTGATAAGAATCATAAATATAAGGAATAGCATAGAAATTCCAAGGAAGATAACCGTTCCCCGCTTTCTGTTTTCCCACAGTCTTTTACCAATTTTGGCTATTTTCATGACTCTTCAGCCTATCCTAATTTAGCCCCAAAATAGGTCCCCTAAATTATAGAAAGGAATTCTTGCTAATATATGTTATAAAAGACGTCACGTCCTTTGAATACAGCACTTAAATCCAACTCCTCTTCTATCCTGAGGAGCCTGTTGTATTTGGCTGTTCTATCGCTGCGTGACATGGAGCCGGTCTTAATCTGTCCAGCATTGAGGGCAACGGCCAAATCGGCTATGGTACTGTCCTCTGTTTCCCCGGAGCGGTGCGATATGACGGCGGTATACCTAGCCCTCTTGGCCATTTCAACGGCATCCATTGTTTCGGTAACTGTGCCTATCTGATTTAGTTTAATCAGTATGGAGTTGGCTATCCCTTTAGAGATTCCCTCTTTAAGTATTGAGGTGTTGGTTACAAATAGGTCATCCCCGACGATCTGGATTTTCTTCCCCAGCTGCTTGGTAAGCTCCTTCCAACCATCCCAATCGCTTTCATCCAGACCATCTTCTATGGAGATAATCGGATACTTGTCTATAAGAGACTCGTAGTAGCGTATCATCTCACCGGAATCCTTCTTCGGCTTTTTCTCGGCGGAGAGTGTATAGACTCCATCCTTGTAAAACTCACTTGAGGCTGCATCTATGGCCAGCAGGACATCTTCGCCCGGTCGGCGACCTGATTTCTCAATGGCGGTCATTATAAGCTCAAGGGCCTCTTCGTTCGACTTAAGGTTAGGGGCAAATCCCCCCTCATCACCTACAGAAACACTATACCCGTGATCCTTGAGGACCTTCTTGAGAGAATGAAAGATCTCGGCGCCGCTTCTGATTGCCTCGGCAAATGTAGGTGCCCCTACCGGCATTATCATAAACTCCTGTATATCTACATTGTTGTCCGCATGAGAACCGCCATTTAGAATGTTCATCATCGGCACCGGCAATTCCTTGGCATTGGCCCCGCCCAGATATTTATAGAGGGGGAGCATACATTCTTCGGCTGCTGCCTTGGCTACGGCTATAGATACACCTAGGAGGGCATTTGCCCCCAGATTATCCTTGTTAGCCGTCCCGTCCAGTTCAATCATGGCCTGGTCGATGATGTTTTGTTCCGTAACATCCAAGCCTATGATTTCATCGGCTATGGGACCGTTGACATTATCAATGGCCTTAAGAACCCCTTTACCCATATATCTCTTTGGGTCGCCGTCGCGCAGTTCTAAGGCCTCTCTGGAGCCGGTTGAGGCACCGGAGGGGACACAAGCCCGCCCCATGCCCCCCGCCTCGGTGATAACATCAACCTCGACGGTTGGGTTTCCCCTCGAATCTATAATCTCTCTTCCAAATATAGATATGATTTCACTCATAATATTCCCTCCTAATTACGGTTGGCTCCCCTTAATGGGGGCATTGGTTATTATACAGAGCGACATAAATTTGTATACCTTCGTTTATCCTCGGCTCATCGTTACGGCGTATGTTTAATACGCCTCACTCTTCGCCTTCGTCGCGCCTCGGTCTACTTTTTTTGTCGCTCTGTATAGAAAACGTCTTGCACTGAAAATCAAGCTGTTACTCCTTTAAAGGCTTTTTTGGCTGCCTCAATAGTCCTGTCAATATCATTACCCGTGTGGGCCGAGGAAACAAAATAAGACTCAAAGGGGGAGGGGGGTAGATATATCCCTTCATCCAGCATAAGGTGAAACCACTCCCTAAATTGGGCCACATTTGTCCCTTGGGCATCGGCGTAATTCCTGACTTCTTTATCCGTAAAGAATATGGAGAACATTGAGCCTGCCTCGGGAAGGTATATCGGGATACCCGCCTTGGCGGCCCCTTCTCTAATCCCGGCCGTTAGCTTTTTTGTTTTTGCTTCAAGTTTTGGGTAGAAGTCATTATCCTTGGCAATTACCTCCAGTGTGGCCAATCCGGCCGCCATGGCTACAGGGTTCCCCGATAGTGTCCCTGCCTGATAGACCGCTCCCTCAGGGGCAACCATAGACATTATGTCCCTTCTCCCTCCGTAGGCCCCGACAGGGAGTCCCCCTCCTATAATCTTGCCGAGGCAGGTCAGGTCCGGCTTTATGTTGAAGATGGTTTGGGCCCCTCCATAGGCGACCCTGAAACCGGTCATTACCTCATCTACAATCAGAAGTGTTCCCTGTTCCTCTGTTACCTTTCTAACGGCCTCAAGAAAACCTTCTATAGGCCTTATAACCCCGGCATTGCCCACTATCGGCTCTATTATTACAGCGGCTATACTATCCCCCTCCTTCTCCATTATCTTTGTCAGGGCATCAATGTCGTTGTAGGGAAGGCTTGTAGTGTATTTGGCAAAATCTTTTGGAACGCCAAGGCTGTCCGGTATTCCGAGTGTGGCCCCGCCGGAACCAACCTTAACGAGGAGGGAATCGGCATGGCCGTGGTAACACCCGTCAAACTTGATGATGCGGTCTCTGTTGGTGTAGGCCCTGGCCAAACGGATGGCGCTCATGGCTGCCTCGGTTCCTGAGTTGACCATTCTGACCATCTCTATGGATGGAACGGCTTTAACTATTTTAGAGGCCAGGGCTACCTCAAGAGGGGAGGGGGCACCAAAACTGCTCCCCTTGGCTACCGCTTCATTTATAGCCTTTGTTACATGCTTATTGGCGTGTCCCACAATCATCGGCCCCCAAGAGCCGACGTAGTCTATATACTCCTTACCGTCGACATCAAACATCTTCGAACCTTTGGCCCTATCTATGAAGATAGGGTTTCCTCCGACAGATTTAAAGGCCCTGACAGGGGAGTTTACCCCGCCGGGGATAAGGATCCTTCCTTCTCTGAATATGTTGTCTGATATTATCCCCATTAGGCCTACTGTATATATTTATCTATGATCGGTTTGAGGGCCTTTTTTGTCTCTTCCGGTATAACGCTTGGATTGGTTACAATAGCGTTTTGCATGGCGCTGCTACAGCCGCAATCCCTTTTAGGGGTGATGTTGGATACAACCTTTCTGATCAGTTCTTTGGCGGTAGAGGTATTCTTCTGAATAATCTTTATGATGGCATCTGCGGTAACATCTTCCTCGGAGACGTGCCAGCAATCATAGTCGGTTGAGAGGGCGACCGTGGCGTAGCATATTTCTGCCTCGCGGGCCAGTTTGGCCTCGGTAGCGTTGGTCATTCCTATGATATCTATCCCCCAATCCCTATATAGATGAGATTCGGCTCGGCTTGAAAACTGCGGTCCCTCCATACATAGATATGTTCCCCCCTTATGCATAGTGGCCCCTACGGCCAGACCGGCTTCGTAGAGATTACTGCTAAGCTGGGGACAGATGGGGTCGGCCAAGGATACATGAGCCACAAAGCCATTTCCGGTAAAGGTTGATATTCTGTTTTTGGTTAGGTCGATAAATTGGTTAGGTATGACGATATGTCCTGGGGCAATATTCTCCTTCATGCTTCCTACGGCACTAACGGAAATTATATGGGTAACCCCCAAGACCTTCATCCCGTATATATTGGCGCGATAGTTTATCTCTCCTGGAAGCAACCTGTGTCCTATCCCGTGTCTGGGAAGAAAGACCATATCGGCGCCATTCAACTTACCGGTTATATATTTATCTGAAGGAGAACCGAAGGGGGTCTTAATTTCCTCTTTCTTTATATCCGATAGCCCCTCCATCTCATAGAGACCGCTGCCGCCTATAATTCCTATGCGCATATCAGGCATGGTATTCCCTCCCTATATTTTTTTGTTTATATTTGTTTATTGTTTTCTCTCTATCCTTTTGACATCCTCAGGGGGTATGGGATCCCCTTTTACCCCGCAGGATGATAGCAGAATGGATGATATAGCCAAGGCGACAAAGAGGATGGATATAGATCTTTTATTCACACTTCTTCCCCTTCTTGGCCAGAAGTCTCAATCTTGAAGAGACCTGTAGGGGAGATGTGCTGCCGATGTCGTTCTTGTTATTGACCGAATTATCCACCTTAATAAAATCAAAAATCTTTTCATCAAAGAGTTCGGAGAACTTGGTTAGTTCGGTCAGGGTCAGTTCTTCAAGCCTTCTCCCCTTACCGATGCAGTAATTTACAACGGAGCCGGTTATTTCATGGGCATCTCTGAAGGGGAGTCCCTTCATTGCCAGATAGTCGGCCATATCGACAGCGGTCATATATCCCCCCAGTATCACCACAGCCAGTCTTTCCTTGTTAACCTTTATATGGCCAATCATAGAGGCGTAGATTGCTAAGGACCCCTTTATGGTATCCACCGTATCGAACAGCTGTTCTTTATCTTCCTGTAGATCCTTATTGTAGGCGAGGGGGAGAGACTTCATGGTGGTTAGCACCGACATTAAAGAGCCGTATACCCTCCCTGTTTTTCCTCTAACCAGTTCAGGGACATCGGGGTTTTTTTTCTGCGGCATAATACTGCTACCTGTGCAGAAGGTCTCATCTATATCTATAAAGTTAAACTCTGACGATGACCAGATAATAATCTCTTCGCTTAGTCTGCTGAGGTGCATCATCGTGATGGAGGCGGCAGATAAAAACTCAATCACAAAGTCCCTATCACTTACACTGTCTATGCTGTTGGTGCTTACCTTTGGAAAATTGAGCAACTTGGCGGTATATTTACGGTCTATCGGATAATTTGTACCGGCCAGTGCTGCAGAACCGAGAGGCAGGACATTGACCCTCTTGGCCAGCTCTTTAAAACGGGCCATGTCCCTATCCAGCATATCGTAGTAGGCGAGCATATGGTGTGAAATCAAAACGGGCTGGGCCATCTGCATATGTGTATAGCCCGGCATTATAATCCCGAAGTTTGCCCTGGCAAAGGCGGTAATGGCATCCTGAAGGAGCTCAATAAGCGAGATGACATTGTCTGTTTCATGCCTTAGGTAGAGACGCATGTCGAGAGCAATTTGGTCGTTTCGGCTTCTGGCTGTATGGAGCTTCCCCCCTTCCGGTCCGATCCTCTCTATAAGGCTCTTCTCGATATTCATATGAATATCTTCAAGGGCTACGCTAAATTCAAATTTTCCCGATTCTATATCGGCTAGAATTTCCTTTAATCCCTTTATTATCTTATCCGATTCCTTTTGCTTGATTATGCCGCAGTGGGCCAACATGTTGCAATGGGCAATACTCCCCTCAATATCATACCGATAGAGTCTCTTGTCAAAGTTGATTGATGCGGTAAACTCCTCTACACAACAATCGGTTGCCTTGTTGAATCTCCCCTCCCATGCTTTCTTCATCGATACAGTCCTATGTTATTCCAGAAAATTAAACCAAGTTGATATTATAATCTATTTTTCTTCCTGATTATCGCTATTTTTCTCCAACTCGGTCTCAATTTTTTCCAGCATCTTTTTCCCCTTCTCACTTTTGCTGTTTATGGCCATCGCCTTTTTTATCTCCTCTTGGGCCAGGGAATACTCTTTAAGGCTCCAATAGGTTTCTCCTAGGGCGAGGTGAAAATCAGGGTTATCAGGTTCCAGGGAGACTGCCTTAGCATAGGCATCCTTGGCCAGCTCTAATTTTCTCATTCTCTCGAATATCTTACCCAACTGATAGTAGGGGAGGGAATAGTCACTTTTCAGTTCAGCAGACCGATTAAATTCAACAATCGCCTGGTCATACTCCCCCTTATTTTTGTAGGTCATCCCTGCCTCGTAGTGTGTCTGGTACAAACCTTCGTCATTTTGTATGACTGTTTGTGCCGGCTCTTCTTCCAACTTGGTAAAGAGGAGGGAGGCAGGGAGAGCTCCGATCCTTTTTTCTCCCCTCAGGGCCGGAGATTTGTCATCAAGATTGTAATTGGTATCGAATAGAGGATTGGCAACCAGATCTCCGGCCCCTTTGCTGAGGCCGCTGTAGTTCTCAAGATTCCCCCAAAACAGGTTATTGGTGGTGGAAATACCCATTTTATTTTGATCCCCGTTCCCTTTTATTCCCGTGTTGTTCCTGTATAGGATGTTATTGCTTATCTCCCCCTTGGCGGTTGGTTCGAGAAAGATACCAGCCTTTGTATTACCGGCTATAGTGTTATTTGAGGCTTGGCAGATGGCGTCCTTTATCCAGATACCGTTAAATATATTGCCTATAATGAGGTTATTTTGGAGTGACACCTTTCCCCCCTCCCTAACCAAAACACCTCCGGTTTGGTTTTCATTTATGTAACTATCCTTGATTGAGGCCTCCCCTTTCTCCTTTATCTCAATGCCGAAAAAACCATTCCCTGAGATAAAACTCTTCTCTATAGATATTTTTGATCCGCTGGATAAGAGGCCGCTCCCTCTGTTTCCCTTAATGAGAGAATATTTTATATTTACCTCACTACCATTTTTGGCCTCAATCGCCGAAAGGGGTGATCCATATAAGAGAGTATTTGAGATTGAAATCTTGGATGCGGTTAGGAGTATAAGGGGGATATTTTTGTTTCTGCCGGAGCTTATACTTAGGCCGCTTAGGGTAACATCTTCTAAACCTTGGCCGTATATAACTGGCCTATCGCCGTCTCCCTCTATTCTGGACAAACCACTACCTCGTCCCCTTAGTGCTATGCCACTCTTGAGGATTAGGTTTTCCTTGTAAAGTCCGTCCGCTATGACTACGGTGTCCCCGGGCATGGCCGCATTTATAGCGGCCTGTATAGTTGCGTGTCCACTACTCCCTCTTCGGTCAACAGCTATTACCCCCCCGTTGGCCTGAGCGACTGTAACCAAGATTAGAAAGATGACAAGGATACTTTTTTTAATCATAAAATAGACACTACTTATTTGTCGGCATCTTATCTGTTGAAAGAAATTTGCCCGGCAGGGGTATTACAGGCCGCCTAAGTATTCGTTGATCGAAGATGCCGCGTTTCTCCCCGCCCCCATGGCCAGGATAACGGTAGCTGCGCCGGTGACTATATCCCCTCCGGCGAATACCCCCTTTTTGGTGGTACGGCAGTTTTCTTCCGATTCAACATTGATATAACCCCATTTATTTGTCTCAAGACCGGTGGTGGTTTGAGCGACAATAGGGTTGGCATTGGTTCCTATGGCGACTATTATAGCATCTATGTCCAGCCTAAACTCTGACCCCTCTATCGGGACAGGTCTTCTCCGTCCCGAGCTGTCTGGTTCTCCCAAGGCCATTTTAATACACTCAAGACCCTTGACGGAACCGCTTTCATCCCCAATAACCCTGACAGGGGCGGTTAGGAGATGAAACTCGATCCCCTCCTCCTCGGCATGTTCAATCTCCTCTTTCCTAGCCGGCATCTCGTCCTTTGAGCGTCTATAGAGAATGTAGGCATTTTCGGCCCCTAGACGTTTGGCCGTCCTGACCGAATCCATAGCTGTGTTTCCACCGCCGACAACAGCCACTCTTTTGTATCTCTTCATCGGTGTGTCTGCTTCGGGGAACTTGTATCCCTTAAGGAGATTGGCCCGAGTTAAAAACTCGTTGGATGAGTAGACCCCATTAAGGTTTTCACCGGGGATGTTCATAAACTGGGGAAGTCCGGCTCCGTTGGCTAGGAAGACGGCACTGTAACCATCCTTCTCCATAAGTTCATCCACCGTTCTGATTCGGCCGATTACGTGGTTGAACCTAAACTCAACCCCTATTTTTTCAAGATGGTCTATCTCTCTCTGGACTATAGCCTTCGGGAGCCTAAACTCCGGTATTCCATAGACGAGAACCCCGCCGGCCTTGTGGAGGGCTTCAAAAACGGTAACCGAATGTCCCATCTTGGCCAAGTCTCCGGCACAGGCCAATCCGGCCGGCCCCGAGCCGACAATGGCCACCTTATATCCAGTTTTCTTGATCTCTTTAATGACCTCTTTTTCCTTGCAGTTGGCCGCGGTGTAATCGGCGGCAAACCTCTCCAATCTTCCTATGGCCACAGATTCCCCCTTCTTGGTCAGAACGCACAGCTTTTCACACTGGTCCTCTTGGGGGCAGACCCGTCCGCATATCGCGGGGAGGAAGTTTTCCTCTTTAAGGACGCTATTGGCCTTGAAATGATTTCCTTCAGCTATCTCTTTTATGAAGGCCGGAATATTAATCCTGACCGGGCATCCCGCTATGCAAGGGGCTTTGCGGCACTGCAGGCATCTGTTGGCCTCTTTTATGGCGGTTTCTTCCGAGTAGCCTAAGGTTACTTCTTCGAAATTACAGTTTCTTCTATTTGGGTCTTGTTCCGGCATATGTTGCCTGGGCAACTTTTCCATCTTGTCGGTCATTTATATCCATCCTTATTTGCTTGTTGTTGACTCTATTCTGTCGATAAAGATATCCAGTTGTTATATTATAGATAACCTGAGCGGAATTGCTAATATAAAATAAAGTATTATGAGAAACAATACGACATCTAAAGAAAATTTTGATACCTCACTATTTGTAGAGCCTAATAGGTCTCTATCCAACATAGACAGGATAGGGGAGCATTGGGCCTACATGGGAGGGGATGAGACCATTTCCACCTCAATTATTGATATCTCCCTCAACTCTTTTCAACCTGATACTGCCCTAAACAATTGTGAAAAGTTTCTATCCGCAATAAAGGATACTGAATATTCAGCTCTAATTAAAGGTGTGGGAGAGGTTTATTGGAGGTGGCTTATCTCCCTCTTTTCCGGCAGCCAGTATCTTAGCGATATTCTTATACGACACCCGGAAGATATCCCTTGGGTGATTAATGTTATCAGAGATAAGAGGTCTCGCTTTAAAGATGAGATGACGGATGAACTCTCCGCCGGGCTGGATGGGATAGATGACCGCAAAGAGGAGCTGCTTCTGTTAAGAAGGTTTAAGCAGAGGGAGTATCTCAGGATAGGGGGGAGAGACCTGTCGAAGGATGCCGATACAGTTGAAACCTTAGAGGATATATCCAATGTGGCCGACGTATTGATACATAAGGCCTACGAGTTAGCCCTGACCAAACTTACCGCCCAATTCGGGACCCCCTTTTATCTTGATGATAATGATGAACGGCGTGAATCAAAGTTTGTTGTTATCGGCATGGGAAAACTTGGGGGGAAGGAGCTTAACTTTAGTTCCGATATAGACCTTATCTATATATACACCTCAGAAAAAGGGGAGACAGATGGCACAGGAGGACATTCCATCTCCAACCATGAGTTTTATACCCTCCTTTCGCGTGAGATAACCAAGATACTTAATGAGGCAACCGAGGAGGGGATACTCTATCGGGTTGACCTGGAGCTTCGTCCCGAGGGGGGGAGCGGAGATGTGACCAACTCTTTAAGGAGCGCGGAGATATATTACGAATCTTGGGGGGCTACCTGGGAGAGGCAAGCCTTCATCAAGGCCAGACCGGTTGGGGGGGAGATAGAACTCGGTAAAGAGTTTCTGAAGATGATGATCCCCTTTGTCTATAGAAAGTATCTCGATTATGCGGCACTTGGCGAGATTAAGGAGATGAAGGAGAAGATAAACCGAAATATCCAATCGGAGGGGGATAGCCTGCACACCAATGTTAAGTTAGGGTATGGGGGAATACGCGAGATAGAGTTTCTTATACAGGCCTTTCAGCTACTTTATGGCGGAAGGGAGATATGGTTTAGAAAAAGCAATTCTATGCGGGCCCTCCACCGGATATCTGAAAAGGCCTTTCTTACCTATTCCGAATATTCCGACATATATCATTCATACTTCTTTCTCAGAGACCTTGAGAATAGGATACAGATGGATGAGTGTCTGCAGAAACATTTAATCCCCTCCTCGGAGAATGATAGGGCCGCCTTAGCTAGAAAGATGGGCTATAAGGGGAAAGATAGAACTGTCCTCGCCTCCCGTCTTATGGAGGAGTATAGAAAATGTACTGATAAGGTACGAGAGATATATAACAAACTCTTCTTCGCCGATTTCATAAACAGGGAAGAGGCTGATACGGACGAGGTGATAAAAATATCCCTTGAGGATAGGGGAACCGTTATCCCTCTCCTGAAAAAGGTAAGTTTTGAGAATATTGAAGGGGCCTATAGGATTCTCCTTCTTATGCGGGACGGAGGGGCCTTTGCCCACCCGAGCGCCCGAAGCCGAGACTATTTTGCCGGCCTACTCCCAGTTATTTTGAATGAGTTTGCGGCTGTTTCTCATCCCGATAAGGGGCTTATAAACTTTGAGCGATTTGTTGATGCCGGACGTTCCAGGGAGACCCTTTATGAGATCCTCTCCATAGAAAAGGGCTTGATACCCCTCTTGTGTAGAATCTTCGGGGAGAGTCAATATCTGTCCGACACCCTGATACAGCAGCCTTCCCTTATTGATTGTCTTGTCCCGCTCGACACAGCCTTGGTACTCAAAGACAGGGTGTCGCTATTCAAAGAGTTTGAAGAGAGTATCAAGGGGAGCGACTCGTATGAGAATGGCCTCGATATGCTCCGCAAGTATAAGAGCGGTGAGGAACTTAGAATAGGGGCCCAGACGATACTCAATAGTATCGGTCTTGGAGAGACTTTCAGGGGTAATTCCGATTTGGCCGATAGCTATATCAACCTTTCTCTCAGGCTGGTTGAGTCTGAGATGAGCGCCAGGTATGGGACTCCCCTGTTTGAGAAAGGGACAGAAGGGGGGTTAGCCATTATCGCCCTTGGCAAGCTGGGGGGCCGAGAGATGAATTTTGGTTCTGACATCGATATCCTCTTTGTCTGTTCAGGGGAAGGGGAGACCTCAGGAGGAAGTGAAGATGGGTTGGACACAAAGAGCTACTATACAAGGCTGTGCGAGAGATTGATTCATGCTATAGGTTGGGGAACAAGGTATGGCTTTGGTTATAAGGTTGATACCAGGTTGCGTCCGGAGGGGGAGCAAGGGCCTTTGGTGATAGATATCGGGGGGTATGAGAGATATTACAATACGAGGGTGTCTATATGGGAGCGTCAGTCCCTTATAAAGGCAAGATTTGTGGCCGGTAGCGAGAGGGTAGGGGAGAAGTTTATCTCACTGGCTACCAAGGTTGCCTATGAGGGGGAGTTAGGCGACTCTTTACGAGACTCTATATACCAGATGAAAATCCGTATGGAGGAGGAGCGGGCTCAAAAGAGGGATATAAAGTTGGGCAAGGGGGGAATTGTTGATATCGAATTTACCGTGCAGTATCTTCAGATGTTTTTTGGTAAGGATAATCCTGATATACGGGTTGCCTCAACCTATGAGGCCATTGATGGCCTGAGTGATTTGGATAGGGTGGCTAAGGGAGACCTTGAGATACTTAAGAAGGGATATTATTTCCTCCGCAACATAGAGAAGGTACTGAGACTTGATGATGCGGCAAAATCGGTTATACCGGCCAAGGGGGATGAATTACGCCTTCTCTTAGAGCGTCTCGGCTATGATTCCAATGGGGGCGATAAGTTTACAACCGATTATGAGAAGATAACCTCGGCTGTAAGGGGGGTATTTGAGAGGGTCTTTAGCGAGGATTATTTTAAAGGGGACAACCCCCTTTGATTCCCCCTTTGTTAAGGGGGATTAAGGGGGTTGTCCCGCACGTTAGATTTCCTCCGCAACGTTGTTTTACAAAGGTATCATGTAAAGCAATCTGTCTATGATATTGATGAAGTAGTGGGGCGAAAGGATTGAGCTATGTTCATACTAAAAAAAATATTGACTCCGTTTCTTATGCCGCCAGGGATATTTATTCTTCTGTTGATGGGTGCGGCAGGCAGGCTTTTTTACAAGAAGCGCTGGAAGGCGGGCCTCTTTAATCTTTTGATGGGGATTTTAATGTGGCTGATTTCAATATCCCCTGCTTCGGACATGATGCTCAGGGGCTTAGAATCAAACTTTAAAATACCTGCAAATCCAAGAGGCGATGTAATCATACTTCTTGGAGGCGGTGTTTATGATGGGGCCCCTGATTTATCCGGCATTGGCGCTCCCTCGGAAGAGATGTCAGGCAGGATTATTACGGCAGTCAGACTGCAAAAAAGGCTGGATATCCCGATAATCGTATCGGGCGGGATTGTCTTTAAAGGAAGGGCCGAGGCTGTTGTTGTTAAACGGTTTCTGATTGATCTCGGAGTTCCCCCCTCCAAGATTATAGCGGAAGAGAAGAGCCGGGATACAATCGAGAATGCCAAATATACAATGGAAATTTGCCGGAAACGTAATTATAAAAGGCCGATTCTGGTCACCTCCGCCTATCACATGAAACGCTCCATAATGAGTTTTGAAAAGGTTGGGGCGGATGTTCTTCCTCTTCCGGCTAACTTCAGGACATGGGAAAATAAAAGATATGGCTGGGATGATTATCTCCCCCGAGGCTTTGATGGCACAGCCACAGCCCTACGTGAATATTTGGGTTTTATATTCTACAGATTGGCATATTAGAGGGCTTGATGATTCTTGGAGTTGACGGGCACAACCCCCTTAATCCCCTTAACAAAGGGGGACTGAGGGGGTTGTACAGAATCCGCCCTCTTATTAAAAACTCTGGATTCCCCGATTAAATC
>JAHJSF010000171.1 GCA_018830405.1 Nitrospinota bacterium
ACCGACTCATTCTGCGGATTCAAAGGATACCGAATTGAGGCACTATCAAAACTATCCCTAACGGAGCAGGGGTACGGGATGCCCCTGCAACTATGGATACAGGCCTGTAAAGAAAAACTTAAGGTAGCTGAAAAGGCAACCAAGAGGATATATTCAAATGTCGGACGAATATTCGGTGGGGAATTGGATGACCCTGAAAAGAGGTTCATCTACTACAAAAAGATAATGGAGGTAGAAATACACAAATGAATATACTATGTGTAGGGGCTCACCCTGACGATGTTGATATCGGTATGGGGGGAACAATATTAACCCTTATTGACCAGGGGCACAAAGTTTCTATTCTTGATCTAACCGATGGGGAACCAACCCCAAAAGGAACACACGAAAAGAGGATGGCCGAAAGCGCCGCCTCATCAGAGATTTTGGGGATAGCCGAGAGGATAACCTTAGACCTGGAAAACCGTTTTCTGGAAGATAGCAAAGAGGCCAGAAGGAAGGTAGCCGCCGTTATAAGAAGGATAAAACCGGAAATATTGTTCATTCCTTACTGGGTAGATGCACACCCGGATCATATAGCCGGCTCCAATCTGGCGGTGGCCGCGGCCTTCACCGCCAAACTAACAAAAACAGATATCGAAGGTGAACCATTCCAGCCTAAAAAGGTCTTCTCCTATTTCTCATCCCACCTCCGCCTTATCATTAAACCATCATTCATAATGGACATAAGCAAGTTTATGGATAAGAAGTTAGAGGCCCTTACCTGCTACAAGTCGCAGTTCGCCGAGCAGGATAGGGAAGAATATCTTAAAGATATGATAAGGAGCAACGGACATCATTGGGGGGCGATGATAAAAAGGGAATATGGGGAAGCATTCGCCTGCCGTGAAGAGGTAGGGCTAAAGGGGATAGAGGACTTAGTAATTTGAAAAATGGGAAGATAGAGATTCCTGACCAAGATGGGGGGATTTTAACAATCCCAGATCCTGAGGATATCCCCCAATACATCGAAACCAACCGGAATATATTCTCCGCATGGAGCTTCAACATCGGCGGAATAGACGCCAAATCATTTAGAGAAATAGCCAGAGGAGAGGCGTCTGAACTCTCCAATAAATATACAGCCAACTTTTCCCCGAAACCCCACATCATAGACAAAGATACTATAGTTATAGAAACGGGTCATCAGCCCGGCCTCTCCCACCCCGGAATTATCGCCAAATACCTTTTGATGAATAATCTGATTAATAAGAATAATTATGCTGGGCTTAATTTAATCGTCGATTCTGATAACTTTCAAGACATTAGCCTATATATCCCAAACAGAGAAAAATCTACTATTCCCCTCCTATCGCTCAACAAACCTATCCCCTTCGAAACCGCCGAAGAGATAGATGCGGACAGGGTTAACCAATTCCTCGATGATATAGATGAATCCCTTTCCCCCCCTTATCTGAATACGGTTAGGAATAATTTTGTGCAATGGAAAAAAGAGGTTAAGAATAATCCTTCCCAATCTTCAAACCTGACAACCCTTCTTACCCATCTCCGCCGAATCTTTACAAGGGGGAAATTAGGAGAACTCCCCATATCACTACAATCGGAAGGAACCACCTTCCTAACCTTCTTCCTCCATATTGTCCAAGATGCCGAGCGTTTCACCCAAATATACAACAGTCAACTCTCACTCTACCGTAAGGTCAACAAAGTAAGGGATAAGGCCCACCCCTTCCCCAATCTGAAGATTGATAATTGCATCGAACTCCCCTTCTGGCATATAACCGGCGATGAGAGAAGGAGGATAGCTGTAAAGATAGATAGGGAGAAGATATATCTAAAAAGTAACGGCCAAGAATTGGCGGTTATCGCGGCAGATAATATAGGCCGGGGGATAGAGATACTCAGGGAAAAGGGGCTAAAGATAAGGCCAAACGGTCTGACCACAACCATGTTTAACCGGATGTTCATAGCCAATCTCTTCGTCCACGGAATCGGCGGGGCCAAATATGACCTCGCAACAGATGCCGTCATTAGAGAATTTTTCGCTGCCGAACCTCCCCTCTACGCAACCATCACCATGACCAAATACCCTGATGTCACAGTTGGAGATAAATCTGAGAGGATAAAGCTGCTGGAGGATAAACTGCGCAACATCGAGTATAACCCCGACCGTTACGTAGATAATAAAAACCCCTTAGTGACCGATAAGAAAAGGCTTTTGCTCGAGATCACCAAACAACATGCCGACAAAAAATCGATAGGGGGAAGGATATCAGCCATTAACCAGGAGTTGCTCTCCATCCTAAGGGAGGAGATTAAAGATGATAGAATGGAACTGGATAAACTTAAGGAAGAGATGGAAATAAACTCTTACATCAGAAGGAGAGACTATCCCTACTTCTTCTTTAAGGCCGCAAAACTCAACGAATTGATTGTTAATAATATACAGAGTGGCAGAACAAAGTAGATCGAGACGCAACAAATCCCCCCTGCCCCCCCTTTACTAAAGGGGGGATGGGGGGATTTAAGAGCAAAACGTTATACAAAGTTATTAGGCTCTGTAAATATAGGAGGATTATTTAGAAAATGTTATTCAAATTATTCATGCTCTTTGTAATATTGCCCATCGTAGAACTCTCAATATTGATAAAGATAGGGCACATTATGGGGGTCTTTAACACCGTTATGCTGATACTCCTGACGGCGATGGTAGGCTCATTCATGGTCAAAATGGAAGGGCTTAACGTCCTCTACCGTTTTCAGGAAAATACCAACCGCGGTATATTCCCGGCCGAAGAGCTCTTTGACGGGGTCCTGATATTGATAGCCGGCGTTCTGCTGATTACCCCCGGCGTAGTAACCGACTTTATCGGGTTTCTCTTTGTATTCCCCGCCTCAAGGGGGGTAATAAAGAAGCTGATAAAAAAATATCTTAAGACACAAATAATCGTCAACAGCGGAGGTGGTGGTGGCAACGACGACAACAATATTATCGATGTTTAGGTAGCCTCGCTTATTCAGAACAAAACAGACCGAGGCGCGACTAAGTCTATTGTGCGGAGATGAGTTCGAGGCTATAACAAGGCAACGAGGAGAGAACGGCGCAAACATACTTTGGGGTATGTTGAGGAGTTCTCGACGAGGGCTAACGAAGTTAGGGTTTGAATAAAGCTTTGTACTAGCCTATCCGGTTATACTCCCTGACCCGCAGCCCAACCCCCACCCCCTCAGCAATCTTACGGCATCTTTCAATATCAACCTTCCCCGGAATGGCCACAACTGTTAACACCACGGAAGGGATATATTTTTTGGCCTCCTCGGCAAAATCAACAATCTCCTCAAAAATTCCCCCGTCATAGACAGGCTGACACAACTCCATATACCCCTCTTCATTATCCGAATCGAGCGATATCGAAACCGCATCTACAAGCCCTTTAAGCTCGGGAAGAATATTACGGCGGTTGATAATATTCCCATGCCCGTTGGTATTAATCCTAACCTTACCCCCCTTCTCCTTGACGTAGGCAGCTACCTTCTTCATGGTCTCCAGCCTCAGGGTCGGTTCCCCGAAACCGCAAAAGACAACCTGGTCGAAAGATTTAGGGTCTCCCATTTTAGCAATAATCGCCTCGGCTGAGGGCTCGCTATGCAGTTTAAGGTTATACCCCTCCACCTCAGGCCTGACCTCTCTGGGGCAGAAGATACAATCGTTGGTACATCTATTGGTCAGGTTTACATAGAGGGAGTTTCTAATCTTGTAGACAATGGTATCCTCTTCACCAAAATCCTTTATCCCAAAGAGTTTGGCCACATTGGTAAATAACTGTCTCGAAAGCTCCTCTTCCGAAATACCCTTTATTTCGGCCATCTTCTCGGCCACAAAGCGGACATAGGAAGGTTCGTTCCTCTCCCCCCTAAACTGCTGCGGCGCAAGATAGGGGCAATCGGTCTCAATCAAAAGCCTATCGAGAGGAATCTCCTTAACAATCTCCCGCAACTCCTCCGCCTTCGGGTAGGTGATAACTCCGGTAAAGGAGATGAAGAAGCCCGTCTCCAGACACCTCCTGGCCATATCAAGATCCCCCGAATAGCAGTGGATAACCCCCCCTACCCTCTCGGCCCCCTCCTCTTCGAGAATCTTCAGGGTATCCTCCTTGGCATCCCTCGTATGGACTATAAGAGGCTTATTAATCTCTATGGCCAATCTTATCTGCCTTCTAAAGGCCTCCTGCTGAACATCAGCCGGAGAATAATTCTTAAAATAATCAAGCCCCGTCTCCCCCACCGCAATAACCTTGTCGCGTGAAAGGAGCTCCCTAAGGGTATCGTAATCCGACTCAAACAGCCCCTCCGCATTATGGGGGTGAGCCCCCACGGTGGCGTATATCTGCGGATAGCTTTCAGCCAAGACAACCGACCTCATACTCCCCTCAACATCCGTCCCAACATTTATAATGGCAGTTATCCCGCTATTCGTTGAGCGTTCTATCACCTCATCCCTATCGATATCAAACTGCTCCATATCGAGGTGAGCGTGGGTATCAATAAAAGGAATCATTTCTTTAATGCCTCTCCGATAACCTTATCAAAGGTATCAACCGCATCATACTCCGTCCCCTCCCAGTAGAGGCTTCCATCGTAACTAAAAAGGGCAAAATAGGGGAGCCCCACCTGCAGCTCGGCATGGTCAGGATTCTTCTTAAAGGTTTCGAAGGCGGGATCGGTATCGTATATCTTGACCAAGACAACCTTTTTCAAGGCGGCATTAAGTTTGGCATCGCTGGCGGCCAGTTTCCCAAACTCCAGACAATTGGCGCACCAATCGGCGTAAAAGTCGACAAAGATAGGTTTCTTCTCCCTAAGGGCAACCCACTTGGCCTCATCAAAATCCCTGTGCCAGGCAAGTCCCCCCTCCCCCTCTTCAATAAGGGTTTGATCCGCTCCGACTATAGGGACGTAGATAGCAGTCCCCCGCCTCCTGTAACCCCCATAGACAACCATCATCCCTATGGCCAGAATGATAAAGGCCAGATAACTCCTCGGCCTGCATTTCTCGCGGTAGGTAATCCCAAATCTAAGGAGAAGGGAAAAAACAACAATCACCAATAGGATAAGATATCCGGCCTGGTGTTTAACCCCGGCCAGGTTCATCCATTTCAGGTAATAGGTTCCGGAAATATAAAGTATTACTATACCCAAAAGATACTTAACATAAACCATCCACCCCCCCGCTTTGGGGATGTGGTGACTAAAGAAACCAACCAAGAGGAATGGAAGCCCAATCCCCAAACCGAACCCGGCCATCAAAATAGCCCCCGAAAGAGCTATATAGGATGATTGCCAAACGGAGAGTGTCCCCCCCAAACCGGCAACAATCATATTCGCCTCGGCAATCCTCTCGGCCACCCGAAGAAGGAGGGTAAAGACAACCGGGGCCACACAGGGGGAGATAATAATACCGGCTCCCATCCCCATAAATAGCGTCCCCGTTAATCCCCCCCTATGCTGAAATATCTTCCCAAAAGGTGTTTTGGAAAGTCTCTCCATAGAAGGAAAAACGAAGACATCAAACATCGAAAAGGCGAAGATAAAAAAGAGTCCTGCTAAAAGCAGGTTGGCCGTTGCGGTTCTCATCAGCAGGCTAAAGGCACCGCCGGTCATTCCGGCGATATAGCCGAGAAGGGCGTAGCTTAAAACAATCCCCAAAAAATAGGCAATGGTATGTATATGAATCTTTTCATGCCCCTTATCCCTCTTCAGAAGGATAGCCGAGGTTATCGGAATCATCGGGTATACACAGGGGGTGGCGGCCGAGAAGATACCGGCCAACACCATCAGGAGAAAGGCGTATAAGAAATTCTTTGAATGCCTGTCGTAAAGATTATTTATCCTCTCCCCAAACCCATTTGCCGAATAGCCGCCCCCGGTATCGGAAGAAATAGTATATTGCGAGGAAAGATTAATCTCCCCAAACATGGGGGGATAACATATCTTGGTCAAATCGTTGCAGGTCTGATATTTAA
The DNA here is from genome assembly GCA_018830405.1 of Nitrospinota bacterium. Classification (GTDB taxonomy): domain Bacteria; phylum Nitrospinota; class Nitrospinia; order UBA9942; family JAHJSF01; genus JAHJSF01. The sequence goes on from JAHJSF010000171.1 coordinate 6,024, forward strand.
CCTTAACGGTTCTCGGAATCCTCTTCTTAGCCCCACCTCTTTTGACAATTGAAAAAGTAAAGTTCCCCCCGCCTCTCAAGACATTAACCCCGCTGGCTTCATCATAGCTCCCCACTGGTTTATCAATAGGGATAACATCGTAACCGGCTGAATCAAAACCTGAGAAATCGAAGGATAAGGGGATAAAAAGCCCCTCACGCCCGCTATCAAGATAGACATGGCTATTTAGCGGAACAGATATATGAATAGATAACAGCCCCTTCGCCCCCTTCTCAGGGAGACCAAAGGAATTTACCGAAAAAGATGCGGCCGGAATCTCCTCCCCCGCCTGAACCAGGGAGAGTATAGTGGTAGATTCTACATCCGCTTGGGGAGGTAAAAACAATATGGGTAAAAACAGGAAGAGGAGAAACCAAAATTTGGCTACCCCCTTCAAAAACCTCTCTAATTTCATCTAAACACTGCTTATAAAAGGATTGACGCTATATCTATCGGCAGAAAATTGTTAAACAGAATAAATCCAACCGGTTAAATTATTCAAACAAGTTTTTATATTCTATAATGAATAGTCAGCCTTAACAAGAAATCTGTGAGATAAGGAAGAAAATTGAAGGATAATCAGAACGAAAATATAGCCCCGCTGGCCGAAAGGATGCGCCCAACCACCATAGACGAGTTTGTCGGGCAAGGGCACATCATCGGAGAGGGGAAGATTGTCCGCAAGATGATCGAGAAAGACTCAATCGGCTCGATGATTCTTTGGGGGCCGCCAGGCTCAGGGAAAAC
>JAHJSF010000172.1 GCA_018830405.1 Nitrospinota bacterium
AGCTACAAATAGGACAGTTTATTTGCTACAAAACCGGACAATTCTATTTGTTGACAACACATTAAGAGAGGAATTTAGGCGGGTATGATTAATAATATCAATAGCCTAACAGTTATTATCCGGCAATTAGGTTGAAAAATATAGGTCAATGCTATTCACTATATGAGGCGGAGCAACCCTCTGTCTCCCAAACAGTAATTTTATCTACTCGCACCTGATTATCCCCATACGACTCCTCCCCCATCTTCTTGTAGATAGCACAGGCAATATTCTCAGCGGTGGGGTTCTTCTCTCTAAAGTCGGGGTGGTCATTGAGAACGACGTGATCATATTGTTTAAGCACCCGCTTAACTATCTTCTTTAACTCCCTGAAATCTACAGCCAAACCAATATCGTTAAGGGTTTCGGAGATAACCGAGACCTCGACTGCCCAATTGTGGCCGTGCAGGTTCTCACACCCCCCCTGATATCCCTTTAATTGGTGGGCCGATGAAAATGAAGATTTAATTGTAAGGGTATAGGGCATGCTGCTATCCGAGATATAGTGTTTAAACGAAGTCGCATTCAAACGCTAACTGCGTTGGATTCGTCGTTAGCTCCTCGCCGCCTTGTTATCATTTCGAATGCAACTCCGTGTTTAAATGAACGCGGATAAGGTTAAACTGATTTTATTAATGTTTGTCGTCTTTTAGTGCTTAATTGCATAATCCTTGCTGTAGCCGACCGGCCTTTGGCGCGGCTGGCTTTGTCGTCAATCCTCGCCATAGACCCTGCTATGGCTGCGGTTGTCTTCGTGCCGGTCGCGCCAAATTCTCGGTCTTAATACTTACGCAGAATTATGCAACTAAACACTCCCCGCTCATATATAATTGTTACGTTGATTGATTATACTACTTTCAGAATGCAGGCTAAATAGAGAAAATTAAAATGGAAGATAACTCCAACAGTTCAGAATTCCGCTCCGGCTTTGTTTCTATCATAGGAAGACCCAACGTAGGCAAATCTTCCCTGTCAAACAGGGTGGTGGGGACCAAGACCTCTATCGTCACCAGAAAACCGCAAACCACCCGCAACAGAATTACAGCCATAAGGGATGTTAAAGACGGGCAGATTATATTTATAGATACCCCGGGAATTCATCGCACTAATACAGCCCTCGGTAAGGCCATGGTGCAGAGTGCCCTTAAGACCTACCATGACGCCGATATCCTCCTCTTCCTAACCGATTCCCATTCAGGAATTGAGGAGGAGGACAGAGACATCATAGACAAGCTTAAGGGGTTGAAGCATACCAAGGTCTTTCTGGTCATCAATAAGATTGATGATGTTAAGGATAGGGATATCCTGCTGAAGGTTATATCGGCCTACAACGAGCTCTACCCCTTTGAAGATACCTTCCCCATATCGGCCATGACCGGGGAAAATGTGGATAACCTACTCGAAAAAATACGGGCCGCACTCCCAGAGGGTCCGCAATATTTCCCGGAGGGTACTAAAACGGATCAGCCGGAAAAGTTCATCATGGCCGAGTTTATAAGGGAACAGGTTATTCTCTTCACCGGCGAGGAACTCCCCTACGTTACCGCTGTCGGCATAGACGACATTCAGGCTGGAAAAACAGAGGGGGTAAAGATTGTCCAAGCCACCATATATGTGGAGAAGGATTCCCAGAAGGGGATAATAATCGGCAAGAATGGAAGTATGCTTAAGCAGATAGGCAAAGGGGCCAGAATGGAGATGGAAAAACGCTTTGGGGGCCAGATATATCTAAGGCTCTTTGTTAAGGTTAAGAAAAACTGGACCAAAAGCTATAAAGGCTTGTATGACTTCGGGTATAGCGACTAACCGCAAAATAATTAAAACAGGAAAGATTTAAAATATTGCAGACAATTTTATACTTCATATTGGGCGTGGCCATACTCTACGTGGGGGCAGACTGGTTTGTCAAAGGGGCCTCCAGCCTATCGGCCATATTCAAGATAACCCCCCTAATGATAGGGATGGTAGTGGTCTCGGCCGGGACATCCGCTCCGGAACTATTGGTAAGCCTGATGGCGGCCATTCGGGGAAACAGCGACATCTCAATCGGAAACGTGGTCGGAAGCAATATCGCCAATATCGCCTTAGGGTTAGGGCTTACCTCCATTATCTTCCCGACCAACATAAGGGAGAAGATAGTCAAAAGGGAAATGATCTTTATGCTTATCGCCTCTATTGTTTTTGCCATCGTATCGCTCAATGGAACGATAGGGAGGTTAGAGGGGGGATTTCTTCTCATCCTAATGGTCTTCTTTGTAACCTATAGTTACAACACCGCCAAAAAGGAACATATTGCTAAATCTTTAGAGGTAATCGTAGAGGATAAAAGCCTTACACATTCCCTCTTGTGGCTCACTTTGGGGTGTGCCTGCCTCCTGTTGGGATCTCACCTCCTGATATCGGCCGGGGTAAAGATGGCGGTCTGGTTCGGTATAAGCGAACTGGTTATAGGTATCAGCCTAGTTGCGGTGGGGACATCTGTCCCTGAGATAGCCACTTCGATTGTCGCCGCCTACAAGAAAGAGTTTGATATAAGCGTGGGAAACATAGTCGGCAGCAACATCTTTAATATTTTATTCGTAATCGGCTTGGTGGCCACCATTAAACCTCTGCACGTATCTCCCGAAGTAATCACCATACACCTGCCGGTTATGCTTATGTTTGCTATAGGCCTGCTCCCCATAATGAAAAAGGACCTTATTATTACCAGAATAGACGGGTTGGTATTGCTGGCTTCCTATTCTATCTACATCGGTTATGTATATCTTTAAGAAGAGTATTGGAATATGAGCAGCGAAACCGCCACACCGGCCATGCAGCAGTATCTGAACATCAAGAAGGAGCACCCCGATGCCTTTCTCTTCTACCGTATGGGAGATTTCTACGAGATGTTCTTTGAGGATGCGGTTGAAGGCTCTAAAGTATTAGAGATAGCCCTAACCACCCGCGACCGTCATAAAGAGAACCCTATCCCGATGTGCGGCATCCCCCCCACCTCAACAACTCAAAAGGCAGGGAAGCAAGCAGCACATTAGAACTAAGGCTTTTGACCGTATCTTAATCAATCATTCAATACCTTCACATCAAAACGCTACGGCTAACTGGACGGTCACCTGATTCGCATTATCTCCTGTACCTCCCTCACTTTCAGAGTAATCCGTATCTGTAAAATATTCTACTGCCAAGGCAGTGTTCTCAAAAATATCCATCGACGCCGTCATAATAAAACGTTTTTCAGGTAATGTAAGGGCAAGCGCCTCTTCGGTTTTCTGATAACCGAAGGCCAATTTCTTTTCTTTACCAATATCATCCCAAGTGTAAGCCGCCTCCACATTCCAAGATACCGGCTTGGCACCTTTACCCTCAAAAGCAAGTTCAGTATCCTTAAAGTTATCTAAAGCCGCTACATATTCTACAATAAAGCCAAACTGCCCACAATCAACATGGGTGTGGGCCGAAAATCCTTTAACAAGATCTGTAATTTCCGATCCCGGAAGGGAGTCGGACAGACCATCAGAATCGGCAATGTTGCTGATCCATCCGGCGCCAACATCAATTTTTGTACTATCACTCGCAAAGAGATAACCGACATTTGCTCCAAAAGAGTTTATTGTGTCGCTTGCGTCAACCTTGTTTATGTCGCCATTAAAGGCATAAAATGACCCATAAAACTCTTTCGATTCCATACCAAACAGAATCGAACTCTCCCTACTCTCGCCAACTGCTTGAGCAAGGGGAGACTGTATCGTATTGCTCTCAAACAAACCGAATGGCACAGTCATCTTACCTGCCGAGAGATAGTAAGGATGTTTTTCGGTATCCCCTATGGTGATATACCCCTGATTAACATCCATCGGTTCTGTATCATCCTCTTCCCACAAGAGAAGAATATGAGCATTTACCCATTCAGATACTTTTACATCAAACCCCAACTCTACCGTAGCCAGCGTAATATCGCTTTCGTCTTTTCCGGCATAATTATTCTTCGAAAAAGTCTCAATCTCCACAAGACCACTCAGGCTAACCCGTTCAGAGATTTTTCCAAGATTTGATTCCTGTATGTCTAATCTTTCCTCCAAAGCAGTAATCCTTGACTCTGCATTCAGGATGTCTTTGTTCGCATTCTCAGCAAAAACCGGCAATGTTCCCATAAAGAGAATACAAACAACCGCAAACACGGTCACTATTTTTTCTATGGTTTTCCTATTAACATCTCTATTCATTTTCCTTGCTCCCTTTGTTAAACCGATTAAACAAACAGACAATTCTTTCGAGATTGTCTAACACCTCACGTTTGTGATACCTCCGGTTTTCCAGTCGGGCACAATTTGTAAGAATTAATAAAGAGTCAGCTCTGCTTGCACAGTGGCGGACATCTCTTAAACCTTCTTTTCTCTTTTTTTTCGACCTGAACTATTTCTGAGTCATGTATAGTTATCACCACCTCCCCGTAGTTCACCTGTTGTATGAAATCGACGACTTCAGTCAAAACGTTTTTATCAACCTTCCTCTCAACAGTCATGCTTACCCCCTTCACAGATGCTATTGTTTTCACATCCACAACATGAACTTTTCCCATTAAAACTTTTTATGATATTTCGAGCAAGAAGCCCGATGCTTATAAAAACAATCGTCAATACAATTATCTTTTCCATTTTATATCCCCAATCCTAAAATCATTCCTCCCTGGTACACAATAAAAGAGGCAGACCATGCCATAACCGTTGTCCAAAACATAAGGAACAGTGTCCACTTTAACTTCGAACCGGATTCCTCGTAAAATACTGCCATAGCAACAAAACATGGCATATAAATAAGGCAGAAGATAAGAAACGACATCGCCTTCAAGGGACTCCACGAAGGATCTTTTTGCAATTTCTCCCTCAATGTCTCTGTCTCTTCAACATCAACCTCTCCAAGCGAATAGATCGTTCCAAAGGTACTTACAACAACCTCTTTAGCGGCTACCCCTGCAAGCAGAGCGATTCCGCTTCGTCCATCCATCCCGATAGGTTTTACAAGCGGCTCAATAAGGCTGCCTGCCTTACCCGCATAACTCTGTTCTAACTGTATCGTTGCAATCTCGCTATCTGTCATACCCTCCTTTGTTACTCCTGAATTTTGAGGAAATGTAAACCCTGCCCAGATAATGATCGAAATAAGAACAATGATTGTCCCCGCTTTTTTTACGTACAGCCAGCCTCGCTCCCCCATCTTGAGGAGTAAACCTTTGATCGTTGGAACCCTGTAAGGGGGAAGCTCCATAACAAAATGAGAAACTTCCCCTTGAAAAACAAACTTTTTTAAAAGCCAGGCAGAGCAAAAGGCGATTACTATACTCAGGATATACATCAGAAACATAATATTCGTGCTATAGCTCGCCGGGAAAAATGCACCGATAAAAAGAGCAAATATCGGTAGTTTGGCTCCACAGATCATAAATGGGACGACCATCATCGTAATAAGCCGATCCTTTTTGCTTTCAAGTGTACGTGTCGCCATAATCCCGGGGATAGCACACCCGTTAGTCGAAATCATCATTGGCAGAAAAGACTTCCCATGAAGACCAAACTTGCTCATCAGCCTATCCATAACAAAGGCTGCGCGTGCCATGTAACCGGAATCTTCAAAAAATGCAATCGCAAAAAACATAAAAAGCACCAGTGGCAAAAACCCCAATACGCCTCCGACACCACCAATAATCCCGTCAACCAGAAAAGATTGAAACAGCCCTGCAGGAACTATCGAAGCGACCGTTTCGCCAAACCAGCCGAAGAAGGTCTCAAAATAACCAACGACCGGCTCAGAAAAAGTAAAGGTAAATTTAAAAATGGCGTACATAACAAGAGCGAATATAGGGATTCCGAATAACCTGTTCAGGACAATCCTGTCGATACTATCCGACAAATCGTGCCTCTCCTCAATTGTCGTCTCCTTCAATGCCTGCGTACACGCCCCACTGATAAAACCGTAACGCCTGTCTGCAATAATCACTTCAGGATCATCCCCGAAATGAGCCTGCAAATGACTCCTGCTCTTTTCGTTTTGGGCGGTAGCTTCCTGTCCGACAGAACAGTTGCGGATAATATCCAAGACAGAGGAATCATTTTCCAACATCTTTATAACAAGCCATCGCCATGGATATCTATTAACCAACTCTTTATCTTTTTTGAGTATTTGTTCCAGCTTACACATCTCCTCTTGAACTTCCGGCCCATATTTTACATGGATTTTTGATGCCTTAATCTTGTTCTCGTGGGTTTTTATGACGGCGGCCAAAAGCTCTTTTGTCCCTATATTTTTATTTCCAATGGTCGGTACAATAAGCATTGCAAGCAGCTTTGACAATTCTGAGTAATCGACATCTTGCCCTTTCTTTTCTGCCATATCGCTCATGTTCATTGCCAGAATCAGGGGAGTATCCAGTTCCATCAACTGGGTGACAAGATAAAGATTTCTTTCCAAGTTGGATGAGTCAATAATGCTTACTATGACATCCGGATGTTCCTGAACAATGAAATCTCTCGCTACAAACTCATCTTCGGAATAGGGAGACAAACTGTATGTTCCGGGCAGATCAACAACATTTATCTCATAATCTTGGAAACTTGTTTTGCCCTCCTTTTTCTCAACGGTTACCCCCGGATAATTACCCACATGCTGGCGTGCACCGGTCAAATTATTAAAAATTGTGGATTTTCCCGAGTTTGGGTTACCGGCAAGCGCGATAGTGATCTGTTTTTTCTTCATCATCTTTTTTTACTCCTCTTCAACAACGATTTTAGTTGCCAACCCATGCCCCAAGGCAACCTTTGCCCCCTTTATAAGCACAGTAACAGGGCCATAGCCACTATTTTGTAACACCTTCAACTTCTCTCCCGGCACCAATCCCATGTCGGCAAGGTGCCTCTTTGCACCCATCCCCCCCTCAATCGAAACAAACGTTAAATCTGTCTTTGTGGGTGCCTTAATTAACTTAAGCATAATTTGTCCTCTTCTACATATACATAAATCAGAGCAGCTTCCTCTTTTCGTAAACTCAGATGATATCCTCTGACCTTAATATCGATAGGGTCTCCCAAAGGCGCAACCTTAACAACCTCTACCGTAGTGCCCGGAATAATACCCATATCAAGCAATTTTTTTCTAAGTTGCCCTTCTCCGAGTATCTTCTTAACCCGCCCGGATTCTTTAGGGTTTAATTTATTTAAAGTTCTTTCCATTTAGATATCCTTTCTATAGTTTTACTTGTGTAAGTTTGTTAGATTACCCTAACTTTATATGTAAAAAAATTACTCCTTATCGACCCTTGCTTCTATAGCTCGCTGTGCTTTGCATTTCAACAATCTTCCCTGTTCTTAAATAATGATTAAACCTTTTTAGCCACTCAGCAGAATTGTCACCGCCCATACCAATTTCTACAAATTGAATAAATTTTGATAACTTGGCAAACGTTTCGGCACTTATCGCATGTTCCATCTTGCAGGCATCCTCTGATGCTATGTCGTTATCTATAGATAAAACCTTTGTGAGGAATTTCAGTAGAACGTCATGTTTATCTTGAACCTTGGCTGCAACTTCCTCCCCCTTGGTGGTAAGATTCACATATCCGTATCTTTCGTATACAACAAGGCCCTTTTGAGAAAGATTCTTTAAGGCAGCATTAACACTTGAACTCTTTACGGCCAAAGAAGAACCTATATCACGTACTCTCGCAACATCATTCTCTTTTTTAAGTAGAGCTATCGTTTCCAAATAATCTTCCATGCTGGAACTCAATTCATCACATGCCTTCATAATTATTCCTCCTTTTAAAAACCAACCTTTTAGAGATATCTCTATTTGTTAGACAAGCCTAACAACGTCCTCTCTTTTTGTCAAATGTTTTTAAAAAAAATAACTACTACTTAACGGACTATTATATATACCGATTTGAGAGGAAATGCACTATCCAATAATAGTCACCAGCTCCTTACTCATTAGATAGGCAAGAATAGTACTATTTCCTTACGCAAAACCCCGGTTTGTCTGACCGTGTTAGATAATGGTATGACCAAAAAAGAGATACATTAGAATGGGCTCTATCGTTTACACCGATAAATTTAAAAGTTATGATAGTCTCATGTTATACAGTTATAGTCATTCATATATCTACAATTAACACCCTTAAAAATGATAAAAACCGATCAAACAACCCCGGCCATGCAGCAGTATCTGAATATCAAGAAGGAGCACCCCGATGCCTTCCTCTTCTATCGGATGGGTGATTTCTACGAGATGTTCTATGAA
>JAHJSF010000173.1 GCA_018830405.1 Nitrospinota bacterium
AGCCGACCGGCCTTTGACACGCCCGGCTTTGTCGTCAATCCTCGCCATAGGCCCTGCTATGGCTGCGGTTGTCTTCGTGCCAGTCGCACCAAATTCTCGGTCTTGATACTGACGCAGAATTATGCAACTAAACACTGGTTAGAATATGTTTTTTTAGATTATATAATTATTACCTGTAGGAGAGAAATCTATCCCCTCCTAAAATATTTCATCGCCTCAGACTTCAAGAGGTTAGGGGCATCCTTATACCTTGGGGAATGATGCAGAAGACGCAATTCCTTCACCCCCGCCTGAGCGGCAATCTCCCCCGCCTGCCTTGAGGTAAGGTGGTAACGTTCGCCGGCCCTAACACTATCCCCTTCAGAAAAAAACGCCTCTATGAAGAGGACATCAGAATCCTTGACCAACCCAACTATCTTGGCCAGATTCTCTTCGTTGTATAGGACATCGACAACATACGATATCTTCTGTCCCCTCGATATAGTAATAATCGCCTCCTCAAGCTTGGCAACAGGAACAGCCTCTTCCCCATCCTTAGTCGGAACCATAACCTCCCCTGTAAGATCCCTGCGGCGCACCTTCTCCTTTAAATCTTTCAGCCACGGACCAACCTGATAACCGCGCCTTTCGAGGGCATCCTTCGATATATTGATATGCTCCTTCTCGGCCATAGAATAGGCCATAGATATAATACCGTGACTGAGGGGAACCGCCGATACGGTAAAGTGGGGTTCATCAAGTATCACCCCGTTATGTTCAAACTCCCCCTTCTCCTCCATGGCAAACCCGCGGGCACAAATAAAATCTCCCCGCCTGATTTTAGGGCCGTCTATCTCATAGACCTCGATAACCAAGTTATAGCGGTCGACCAGATTCCAAGTATAGGCGGCCAGCTTACCAGCCACATTGCTTATCATCCCCTTCGGGCCGTAGAGCCTGACAGACTTTTCCCTGTTTAGAACGATTCTCAGGAAGTGATCAAACCCGATAAAATGGTCGATGTGTGTATGTGAAACAAAGATATCGGATACCTTTAAGAGGCTAACCGGGGGGAGACGATGAATACAGCCGAGGTCAAAAAGAATGCCCCTCCTCTCCCACAGTATATCCACATATACAACGGGATCCTTAAAAGGGTCGTTAACAAGACTGGCATGGAGAAGAGGTTTCATAGGTCACCATTATACCTGTCAACCAGTCTATAGAAAAGGAGGGAATCTTATGCGGAGTCACATTCAAACACCAACTCCCCTCTTATTCCCCATTAACAAAGGGGGATAGGGGGTTGTAACCTTTGCTAAGGTAGAACAGCGGTCAAAAAGAATATGGTGCGAAAGGGGGGAGTCGAACCCCCACAGCTTGCGCCACTGGCTCCTAAGGCCAGCGCGTCTACCAGTTCCGCCACTTTCGCATAGTGTTTAGTTGCATAAGTCTGCGTCAATACCAAGACCGAGAATTTGGCGCGGCCGGCGCGAAGACAACCGCAACCATAGCAGGGCCTATGGCGAGGATTGACGACAAAGCCGAGCGCACCAAAGGCCGGTCGACTACAGCAAGGCTTATGCAATTAAGCACCAGAGTCCATTCTACTAAACTGTTAGGCATTGATACTATTTTCTTTTCACAAAACTGTCAACTTTTCACTTTTTTACCCGCCATTTCATTGTTTAGGCTTGAAATAGGCTCTTCCAATAGCCTCCATCCAACAGAGCGGCAGAAAAAAGTAGGCCGAGGCGCGACGAAGGCGAGGAGTAAGGCGTATTTAGGCATACGCTGTGGCGATGAGGCAAGGAGCAACAAAGGGATACAAATTTATGCCGCTCTGGGCCTATTACTTGATATTCCCCCCCATTACTAATATCATGGGGGGGATGTGATTTTTGACACACCTCAAAGAATAAGGAAAAAATGAAAGATTTAATTAAAGAGCTTTTGGAGAAGGTTGGGGAAGACCCCTCTCGCGAAGGGCTATTAAAGACCCCTGAGAGGTTTGAGAAATCATTCCGATTCCTGACCAGCGGCTACACACAAACTGTGGCCGAGGTTATAAATGGGGCAATATTTGAGGAGGATTGCGATGAGATGGTTATCCTTAAGGATATAGAAATCTTCAGTATGTGCGAGCACCATATACTCCCCTTCTACGGAAAGTGCCATGTGGCCTATCTCCCCAATAAAAAGATTATAGGTCTAAGCAAGATTTCACGGGTGGTCGACATATTCAGCCGCCGGTTACAGGTGCAGGAGAGGCTTACCCAACAGATAGCCGAGGCTCTCAATAATGCCTTGGGGTGTAAGGGGGTGGGGGTAGTTATAGAGGCCTTTCACCTCTGCATGTGTATGAGAGGGGTGGAGAAGAAGAGCGCCACAACGATTACCAGCTCAATGGTTGGGAAGTTTAAGAGCGATCCCCGCACCAGGTCAGAATTTTTAAGCCTGATCAAATAGTCCTTGGATTGCCGAAATTATCCCCAATGATATGAAGAGATATACCTATTTTTCTATACTACTCCACGGAATATTTTTGCTTATTCTCCTCGTCGTTCCATATCAAAAAAGAAAGATTCCTTTTGACTCAACCTATAGGGTATCTCTAACTCCTCCCCCTCCTGAGATAGTTGAAGATAAAAAGAGTGAGACCACGGTTGTTGAGGAGAAAAAAGAAGAGGCCAAAAAGATTGAGGAGAAGGTTGTTGAGAAGAAAAAAGAGGCGCCAAAAAAGAGCGTAGCCAAGGTTATCGAAAAGAAAAAAGAAGAACCGAAAAAGAGTCCGGCCAAGGCTGTTGAGAAGAAAAAAGAGGAGCCAAAAAAAAGTACGGAGAAGGTTGCCAAGCAGGAAGATATTATGCCAGACATAGAGACCCCTGAGTCTGATTATACCCCCCCGCCGCAAACACCGCCGCAGGCCTCGGAACAGAAGATGACAGTCAGAGAAAATATGGAGGATTTCGCCCACCCCGATTACCTCAACCGAGTAAGGAATACAATTAACTACCATTGGGCCACCGCATCCTGGAATATAGAGAGGGGCAGGCAGCTCCTGACTACGGTAAGTTTTAGGATAGATAGAACCGGGGTGATAACAATGATTAGGATGGAGAAGAGTTCCGGAATGGTGCTTTACGACAACGCCTCTATAAAGGCGGTTCAGAGTTCCTCTCCCCTCCCCCCGCTCCCCGCTGATTATAGCGGAAACAGTATAGATATATTTTTCGATTTCGCCTACGAGAGAAAATAGGAATTGTATAAATGCCGGAATTGCCTGAAGTAGAAACGATTGTCAGAGGGCTGGCCAAAGTTATTGTTGGCCAGAAAATTATATCGCTCAAGACCACCGCCCTAAAGGGAGACAAAATAATTATTGAGGATATTAAGACCTCATCCAATCTCCCCTCAATTGTCGGAGGGGTAAAAAAGAAATTTATCTCGGCGGTTATCGGAAGCACCATTAAGGGAATAAATAGGAGGGGGAAGTCGATAATCATCGAGCTGTCCGGCGGCCACTCCCTGATTGTCCACCTTAAGATGACCGGACAGCTTATCTATACGGATAGTTCCGATAAGGTAATTAAACATACCCATCTGATATTCAATCTCTCCGACGGAAAGGAGTTGCGATATGTGGATGTTAGGCGTTTTGGCTATATCAAAATATTCCCCTCTGAAAATATTTTTTTGGAACACCCACTCGATACCCTGGGACATGAGCCTATTGAAATAAAGATTGGGGAACTTAGGGAATTATTATCAAACCATAAGATTAGGATGAAATCTTTTCTACTCAACCAGTCTTTCATGTCGGGGATAGGGAATATATACGCGGATGAGATACTGCATCGAAGCCACATGCATCCCCTGAAAATATCTTCAAACCTGAGCGGGAAAGAAACAGCGAAACTCCATAAGATGATAAAAGAGGTCTTAAGAGAGGCGATAGAGCATAGGGGTTCAACGATACGCGATTATGTTACCTCAACGGGAGAGGCGGGGGACTTTCAAAAAATGCATAGGGTTTACAATAAGGAGGGGAAACCGTGCCGCTGTTGTCAGGGGAAAATAATAAAAATCAGGGCCGGGGGGAGGTCGACCTTCTTTTGCCCGGCTTGTCAGCCGATAGACGATAAATGAGAGTTTATAAATTTTGATGATTTAAGTTCCCGCCCGGTGTGAAGCCTGAGGTATTTTTCGATAACATATCTAAGCTCCCCATTCATCTCTTTGCTGATAATCATCCTCTTGATGATATGAGGTTCACCATGCATGGCCCTCTCCATAAACTTTAATATACCGGGAGAGACCTTTATGGCGTAGGTGACCCTGCTCATACATCCCCTGCATATCACCCCGCCTCTCCCCGGATGAAATCCGTAAGGGGTTAGGTTGCAGTCTCCGCAGATAACACACATGCCCATCTTGGGGGCATAACCCGACTCGGATAAAAATTTTAACTGAAATATATTGATAGCCGTTTCGGTCTTACCTCGCCCCGTTGCCTCCCCTATAGATTTGAGTGTCTCCAGCCCAAGGTCAAAGAGGGAGGGGTGGGGATCACGGTCTGAAAGGTAGGTATTGAGAAGGTCGACCAGATAAAAGGAATGTATCAGTTTGTCGTAATCGTCCCTGTTGACGGAGAAGGGGTCAACAATATCGGCGCTGTTGACATTGTAGAGGTTGGCATTCTCCCTGCCGAAAAAGATGATATTGGAGAGGGTAAAGGGCTCAAGGGATGCCCCGAATTTGGCCTTTTTGTTACGAACCCTTTTAACAATCCCCTGAATCTTCCCATATTCCTTGGTAAAGAAGGAGGCGATACAGTCGGACTCACCATAATCTATCACCTTAAGAACTATGGCCTTGGTTTCGTAGAGGGGCATTATGGATGATCAATCTGTATAGATATTTTGGCTGGGCAGGTAATCAGAAAGGGGCTGAATCCATTTATACACAAATCCCGTCGTTTCTTTCTCTGCATCGTTGCCCATATAAAAACCCTAAATTGATACGAAGTCGCATTCAAAATGTTTACAACCCCCCCTCCCCCTTTGTTAAGGGGGAATAAGGGGGTTAGTTGGAAATAAAAACTTCACCTTGATTTTAACAGATTTTAAGGACTAGTGTTTAGTTGCATAAGTCTGCGTCAGTACCAAGACCGAGAATTTGGCGCGGCTGGTGCGAAGACAACCACAGCCGTACAACCCCCTTATTCCCCCTTAACAAAGGGGGATAGGGGGTTGTATAGCGAGGATTGACAACAAAGCCAGACACGCCAAAGGCCGGTCGACTACAGCAAGATTTATGAAATTAAGCACTATATATACCACCCTATGTTAGAATTGACAGACGTTTTTGAGCCAAAATAATCAACGGTAAAATGATGATCGATATATTAAAAATAGTTTTAATCTTCACCTTCATCCTACTCCTATTGAGGAAAAAATTGGGGGTAGGATATGTCCTTATAGCCGCCTCGGCCCTCCTCTCGATGGCCTATCTGATGAAACCGGCTGAGGTGTTAGACACAATATCGAATACCGTAACCTCCAAAATAACCTTCGAGCTATTCATCGCCCTGACGTTTATCAGAATGCTCGAGATAATATTGAGGGAAGAAGATATTCTGCACGATATGATGGTGGCCATGAAGGGACTTATAAGGAGACGGCGGTGGGTAGTTATATCTATGCCCCTCCTGATAGGCCTTCTCCCCTCGATAGGGGGGGCCTACTTCTCCGCCCCGATGGTTGAAGAGGCCACTAAAGATATGGGTCTCTCCAGAGAGGATAAGGCCTTTACCAACTATTGGTACCGCCACCCCTGGGAATTTATCCTCCCCCTCTACCCGGGAATAATTCTGGCCGCGGCCCTGACCGGTAAAGGACTAAGGGCCTTTATCCTCCACAACCTCTCCTACTCGGTAACCATGCTTATAATCGGAGGGTTCTTCGCCATGAAGGGAATTAAGGGAAAAGGGAGCAAGGAGAACGGGCTAACCAAGAAGGGGCTCATCTCCTTTTCCCCCATAATAATACTTCTCCTGTTGGTAATGATATTCCATATCCCTGTCCACTATGCCCTGGTATTCGTGGTGGCGGCACTTCTCGCCCTGTTCCGCTACGATTATGAACGGCTTAAGAAGGTATTCAAATATGGGTTCTCCCCCGATATAGTCTTTCTTATTTTGGGGGTTATGCTCTTTAAAGAAACGCTGGTCACTTCGGGGGCGGTCAAAAATCTGACCATATTCTTTGAGGCCACGGGGATACCGATATTCCCTATCCTCTTCCTTCTCCCTTTTGTTTGCGGTCTTTTGACCGGACTGACCGTCGGTTCGATAGGGGCAACCTTCCCCCTAATCATCAGCATCTACGGGACAAATATGGCCGGGATGTCATTCGCCTTCGCCGCAGGTTATGTAGGGGTACTACTATCGCCGGTTCATGTCTGCCTTATATTGACAACGAAATATTTTGAGGCCAATATGTGGAAGATATATAAGAAACTTATACCGGCAACCCTTTCCATTATGGGGGTGGCCCTGATTCAATATCTCTTTTTGACGCTAAGGTAACAGCAGGATAAATTTATGCTTTCCGATAAAAATATAGAGACCATAGAAACATTTTTAGGTAGACCCAAAAACAATCTTTCCATAGATAAGATAAAGGGGGATGCCTCCGACAGGCAATATTACAGGGTTGGTTATGGGGAGGATAAGTCGGTCATCATCATGCTCCTCCCCTCTCCGGTTGAGTCTAACCTCCCCTATATAGAGGTTCAGCAGATTCTTAAAAGGTCCGGAATAGCCGTCCCCGAAACGTATCACTACGCCCCAAAAGAGGGGCTGCTGATAATCGAGGATTGCGGCGATATCTCCCTTGAGCAGCTCCTCCTTGGAACAACCAACCAAACCAAAAAGGAGAATATCTACAAAAGATGCATCGACATAATAGTTGAGATACAGACCAATATCGTTGATGAAGAGAAAGGAGAGGCGGCCTTCAAGTTGGCCTTTGATGAGGAGAAGCTTATCCGGGAACTAAACTTCATGCTCGAACACCTCGTAAATGGTCTCTTTAAACAAAAGATGACCGATACCGACCGAGAAGAAACGGCAACAATATTCGGTAATCTCTGCAAAGAGCTGGCCGATGAGCCGCGTGTTTTTACCCACCGCGACTATCATAGCCGCAACATCATGGTGAAGGGAGATAGGCTGATTTTAATCGACTTTCAGGACGCCAGAATGGGCCCCGCCCAATACGACCTGGTATCCCTCCTCAGAGATTCCTATTCACCTATCGATGATTCGATGCTGAACAGGCTGATAGATTACTATATTGAAAAAAGAGGGGGGATTGATAGAAAAAGATTTATCCGAATATTTGATTTGATGACCCTGCAGAGGTCGCTCAAGGCAGCCGGGACATTTGCCTTTCAGAATGAGATGAAGAAAAACAACAGCTATCTAAAATACCTTCCACCCGTCTTGGGCTACGCCGGAGGGGTAATCAAAAAATATGAGGAACTGGAGAGATTTAAAACGGTTTTCGAGAGGTACATCGACTCCCCCCTGAAATCTATTTAGTCTTCCCTCTTTCCAAAACCTCTCTGATGGCTCGGGCTAAATTTTCGCCGCTTAACGGTTTAGTCAAGAAGGCCCCTATCCTCATCGACTTGGCCTCCTCCTCTGAGAGGGTTTCGCTGTAACCGCTTAATATGATGCCCGGAAAATCGGGGTTAATCTCAAATACCTTTTCGGCCAGCTCCTTCCCTGTCATTTTGGGCATCGTCTGGTCGGTTATAAGGAGATCAAACCTATCCGGTTCTTTCTTAAATATTTCGAGGGCCTCAAGGGGGTCAGCTACGGGAGTGACATCGTAACCGAGCCGCATGGTCATTTTGGTTATAACCTCAAGGACAGCAGGGTCATCATCGACCAGAAGTATCTTCTCGCTGCCGGTAGGGGGAGAGGCAGGAACCGCAATATCAACAGAGACCCTTTCCCCCCCTATCTCCGGCAAATAGACATTGAAGGTCGTTCCCTCCCCTTCTACACTATCAAAATCTACATACCCCCCATAGTCGATAACTATGGCATGGACAACAGACAACCCTATCCCCGTCCCCTCCCCCTTGGCTTTAGTTGTAAAGTAGGGGTCAAAGATATACCCCCTATCCTTTGGGGGAATTCCCTTCCCATTATCCTTGACGGAGAGGTGGATATATCTGCCGGGGGGACACTCCTCCGCCAACCTATCTTCTGAGACTATGTCTATCCTCCTAAGGTCTATCTCAATCTTCCCCTTCTTCCCGCCGATGGCCTGATAGGCGTTGGTAACCAAGTTTAGCAATATCTGCTGTAACTCCGTCGAGTCCCCCATGACGGGCCTCCCCTTCTCATCTATTGTTAACTCTATTTCGATGGTTGAAGGAATGGAGGAACGGAGGAGCCTAACCGTTTCCTTAACAATATTCTGCATCAGTACCGGCTGTTTTTCTACCTCCTCTTGTCGGCTAAACCTAAGTATCTGCTTAACCAACTCTTTGGCCCGGGTGGCCGCCGTCAAAACCTTCTTAAGGTCATCACAGACATCGCCATCTTTGGGGGTCTTGTTAAGGGCAATCTCGGTATAGCCGAGTATGGGGGAGAGCATATTGTTAAGGTCGTGGGCAATACCGCCGGCCAAACTCCCGATAGCCTCCATCTTTTCAACCTGCCGCATCTTCTCTTCAGCCTTTTTGACATAGGTAAGGTCGGTAAATATCCCTTGGATAACCTTTCTCCCCTCAAGCTTAAAGGTACTTGTACTTATCTGAACGGGGATATTCTCTCCTCGGCTGTTTCTCACAAATATATCTGTAAGCACACTATTCTTTTCATCCCTTTGGGTTCTGAATGTTTGGGCGTAATGCTCTCTATCTTCGGGGGGATGGAGTTCGGTCTGGTGCATGGTTAAGATCTTTTTCAGGGGGAGCCTCATAAGCCTTTCGGCCGCCTTGTTGGCCTCAATAATCATCCCTGTCTCGGCATCGGTAATAAATATGGCATCATTGGCCAGCTCTATAAGTTTTTGATATTTGTTTTTGGCCGCGGCAAGACTTGCCTGACTCTCCCTATTAGCCAGGTCTGTCCTTAGGGAAATAATCCCATAGCTCAAATCCCCGGCCAACTGGGTGAGGAGTTTGACCTCGTCCCGGTCAAAAATGTCGGCCTCGGAGGTATAAATATTCACCGCCCCGATAGGGACATTCTTATAGATCAGAGGGAGGGCAATGGATGAGACATAACCCCTCTTGGCCGCCTCCGCACTCCAAGGGAGATAACTAGGATCGGTTTGAGAATTTCCACATATTGCAGGTTTCCCTGAACGGATAGCCCGGCCGGTAGGTCCTCGCCCCCTCTCATCATCCCCCCAACTGATATCGGCCTTGGCCAGATATCCTTCCTCCTTCCCATACCAGGCCATCGGCTTAACGCTCTTGGCTTCGTCATTCATAGCATAGCCTACCCAGGCCATCGTGTATCCCCCAACCTCGACCAGAAGCCGGCACAACTGGTATATAAGCTCCTTCTCTGCCTTTATATAGATAAGCAGATTGTTGCATTCAATCAGGGTTTTTAGAGCCCGGTTTGTTTTTAACCCCTTCTTCTCGCTCTTTTTACGCTCGGTGATATCTTTGGCTACATGAATGACTTTTTTTATGGAACCATCCGGTTCGGGGATAGGGGCAACGGTAACAAGATAGGTCCCCCCGAGCCCCTCCATCTCCATATCCATAGTTTCGGGGTGCTTAGAATTTATCAGCGCCTCGTGGGGACAGCCTTCGGGGGGGTGGTTGGAACAGTGAAACAATTCGTAACAGGAGGTCCCGACAAGTTCTGATTCCTTCTTTCCCAGAACCTTTTCGACGGCCGGGTTGACGGCCAAAATGGTATGGTTTCGGTCGAGGATAATCACCAGGTCTCTCATGGCGTTGAAGACAACCTTCCAATCCAGATCGACCGTTCTACCACTATTTTGCGCCTTGGCCATAACCGCTCCTGAGATGATGCTATACAGCAGTAATAATTAGTATCCTATACTCAGTCACTACGCTAAGCAACCCCCAAAAGGGACGGAAGGGATGGAGAGGAGCAAGATTCCCCCCCTCCCCCTATGGTATAATCCGGTAGTTATTATTCTCTCTAAAGGAATTAAATTTATGGCTGATACGTCACTAATATTGCTCATAGTAGTTGTCATCCTCGCCTTGGCCAACCTTATCATCTCAGTCAAAAAAAGGGGCGACTCGGCTATGGAGACGCGCCTGAAAGAGGTGGAAACGGCCATACTCAAGTTCGATACTATCTTGGGTAAAACGGAAGAATCGATCAAGAATGAATTCCAGAGAAACCGAACGGAGATAAACGAGATATCAAAGACAAACAGAGAAGAGATGGCAAAATCGCTGGCCTCCTTCGAAGAACGCTTTTCAAGGAATGCCAAAGAACTGAAGGAGGGAATTGAAAAACAGCTCAACTATATAAGGGAGGACAATAATAAGCAGATAGCCGAGATGAGAAACACGGTTGACGAAAAACTGCAAACCACCTTGGAGAAACGTCTCGGGGAATCGTTCAAACAGGTCAGCGAACGGTTGGAACTTGTCCATAAAGGTTTGGGGGATATGCAGACCTTGGCCACCGGTGTGGGGGATCTAAAGAAGGTTCTTAGCAATGTTAAGACAAGAGGAATTATAGGAGAATACCAGCTCGGCAATATACTTGAACAGATTTTCTCCCCCAGCCAGTATGCCAAAAATGTGGCCACCAAGAAGGGGAGCCGAGCCAATATAGAGTATGCCATAAAATACCCCGGCAATAGCCCAGGCCAGCATATCTGGCTCCCTATCGATGCCAAGTTTCCGCAGGAGGATTACAATAGACTAATTGATGCCTATGATGCCGGGGATGTGGGTGAGATAGAAATTCAGAGAAAAAATCTTCTCAAAACCATCGAGAGCTTTGCCAAAGATATCAGTGACAAATATATAGA
>JAHJSF010000029.1 GCA_018830405.1 Nitrospinota bacterium
AGCCTACCTTGATTCCGCTATCTAAGATATTCTTGAGCTCGTCGGTGACAATCCCGTGCCGGCCGCAACTGCCGTCATCAGATGTCAGGCGGACCTCATCGCTGGCATCCTTCATCAGTTCTTCATATATCATAATATCCTTGGTGCGGGCTCCTATTATCGATATGACCTTATTGCCGGCCTGTTTCATGGCCTGGGCGATAGGATGAAGAGGGGCAACCCCTATCCCTCCCCCGATACAGACAACAGTGCCGAACTTTTCAATATGGGTCGGTTTGCCGAGAGGCCCGCAAAGGTCGGTTACCTCATCCCCCTTATTTAGGAGTCCTAACTCCATAGTGGTTTTTCCCACCTCTTGAAATAGGATATTTATGGTTCCCTTCTCAACGTTTTTGTTGGAGATGGTTAAGGGTATTCTTTCCCCATCCTTGCTTATTTTGAGAATAATAAATTGCCCCGCCCGGTGTTTTTCGGCTATCCAGGGCGCATCAAGCTCAAATTCCTTTATCTTTGGTTTATCGTCAGACCAGATTATCTTTTTTAATATCTTTGCCATGTTTCTTCCCTATTAATTATTTTCTATCTGTTAAACCTTATGTATAGACTTCCCTTTTATATCCCAAGCCGCCTCCAGAATAGCCTCTGAAAAGACAGGATGGGCAAAAAGGGTATCCCCTATATCTGCTGATGTCATCCCATTCTTTATGGCCATGACTCCTACATGTACAATCTCGGAGGCCAAGCCTCCTACTATGTGTACCCCCAAAACCTTATCCGTTTTTCTGTCGCAAATAATCTTGACCTGCCCGGCCAATTCGCCGGCCGCTTGTGCCTTTCCTAGGCCCCGCATAAGGAAGGTCCCTATTTTTATATCTTGGCCCCCCTTGATGGCCTCTTCCTCGGTTATCCCCACGCTTCCCATCTCTGGGTCGAAGAAGACAACTCGGGGGATAGCATTATATTTAATATCTTGGGGATTGCCCATAATATTTTCAGCGGCCGTTAGTCCTTCATGGGTGGCGACATAGGCCATGGGATACCTCCCTGTTACATCACCGGCCGCATATATCCCCTCCACGGATGTCTCCATCCTGCTATTTGTTATTATTCCCCCTCTATCTTCCAAGGCAAGGCCGAGGTCGGATAGATTAAGGTTGGCGCTGTTTGGGGTTCGGCCGGCTGCAACTAATATCTTTTCCGCGGATACAGTCTTCCCGTCGGATAGGGTGGCCATATATTCGTCGCCTCGCTTATCTAACGCTGCTACCCCTATCCCCTTATGTATCTTTATCCCCTTCTTCTTGGCCTCCCGTTCGATGATGGCGGCACTCCCCTGATCTTCGTTGAATAATATCCCGGGAAGAAGTTCTACAATCGTCACCTCCGAGCCGAGGCTTCTGAATATATAGGCGAATTCACAGCCGATTACCCCTCCCCCTATAATCAGAATGCTCTTAGGTATTTTTCTTAGGGCATGGATATTGTCACTGTCGAACATGTCTACATTGTCTACCGGGAAGATAGGGATTGAGGCGGGGGAAGAGCCGGTCGATATTATTATGTTTCCCCCCCTGATTAATTCCTTGCTCTCTCCCTTAATGTCTATCTTTATCTCTTTGTTGCTAACCAGGCTGGCCAGCCCCCTAATTAGTTCGACCCCGTTCTTTTGAAGGAGGGTTTCTATTCCCTTTCGCCCAGCCGCTATGACACCATCCTTACGGCGCTGAATTTTCTCAATGTCTATCGATACGGATGGAATGGTTAGGCCAAACTCTTCGGCTCTCCTCGCCATATTGGCTGCTTTGACCGAGGCGATAATTGTCTTGGTGGGGATGCACCCCCTATTTAGGCAGGTTCCGCCTAGTTCTCCATTTTCTATCAGTAGAACCTTCTTCCCCTCTTTGGCACCCCGGATGGCCGCCGGGTATCCGGCCGGACCGCCGCCAATGATTGCTATATCGTATGATTTCATTAATTATGTTGCTGAAAATAAGCGATTATTCTAAAAGATAATAGCTTACTATACTACCTCAATTGTTATACTATTGGTATAGAGAAGGTTGATTTTTGTCCTTAGTCTGGCCTCGTTTTATCCTTAACATGTTACTTTTAAAGACCCTCCATTCCCTCGTTGGACGAGTTATTGAGGGTGATTTCAAGGGATGAGTGGGTTGACAGGTCTGGACTTTACTATATAATCAAATGCCGTTGGTTTAACCATGATTAAAAAGGTTGTATATAAATGGGTGATTCAGTACAGAAGGTAGTTGCCGCGTTAAAGGATGCTGATTGTTTCCTCTTATCTACTCATATCAATCCTGATGGAGATGGTATAGGTTCTATGCTTGCCCTGTCGTGGGCCCTTAAAAAAATGGGCAAGCGGCATGTTATGGTGATTGACGATAAGGTGCCGGAGATGTTCTCCTACCTTGACGGTTATCAGGATATTCTCCCCTATGCGGAGGGGATGTTGCTCCCCTTCTCCCCACGGTGTCTTGTAGCCCTCGATGTATCCAATATTGAGCGAATGAAGAGGGTTACTTCCCTTCTGGCTGAAGGGGGGCAAATTATCAACATTGACCACCATTTGAGTAACAGCAATTTTGGCGATATCAATCTTGTCGACATCAAGGCAAGTTCCTGTGCCGAGGTTGTATTTAATATTATTACCGGGTTTGGTTTTGATTTAGATATGTCTACAGCCGAGGCCATCTATACAGGCATAGCCATAGATACAGGGAGGTTTAGATTTGCCGGTACGACCGCAAGTTGCATGCGTATTACGGGAGACCTGATCGACGCCGGGGCCAGGATCAGCCTAATCGCCGATAGGCTATTCTATGATAACAGCCTTGAAACTATTAAAGCCCTGTCCGAGGTGTTGGGAACGGCATCTCTCTATCTGGATGGACAGTTGGTAGTATCTTCCCTCGGCAATGACTTCTACGAGAAGAATGACAAGGAAAAGATAGATACAGAGGGTTTTGTTAACTATCCCCTGACCATAAAGGGGGTTAAGGTTTCTCTTCTCCTTCAGGAGGCGGTCAAAGGTGTTGTAAGGGGTTCCCTAAGGTCAAAGGACGATTCTATAGATGTTAACGACGTTGCCCGTATCTTTGGAGGTGGAGGACACGCCAAGGCCGCAGGTTTTGTAGTTAACGAAGAGAGGCTTGATGCGGTTAAGGCGAAGGTTATCGATGCAGTTAAGGCCGCACTCTAATTGATACTCTTTTTTCCCCCTCTACTGTTTTTCCAAGCCGATTATGAATTTTCCGGTTATCCCC
>JAHJSF010000030.1 GCA_018830405.1 Nitrospinota bacterium
AACTCATTCTCCTGACAGACCACAAAATTGTCGATTCGGCAATCAGGTTGAACAGGAAAATCGAACATAAGCTGGGCGGGGGGGTGATGAGACTTCTTTTTACGGTAGCCAAGAAAATAAGTAGGCATATGGTTTCTCTAAAACCAATTATTAACAGTCCTCTTTACCCAGACTGAAAGATAAACAAACATCCTTGTTAATTCTATGCCGGAGGGCCCTTTTTATCAAGCCAGACAAAATAAGGAGACAGCTAACGGGAAAAGAGGCGATAGACCCTGCTTAAGGTACTATTAGAGTAGACCAGCCCCCTCTTTATAAACTTCATCTTCCCCCCGCTGCTGGATACCCTGGGGATAGCCATCCTATCGCTGTCAACCGTAACGGTTCCCGCCTCGGTAGTATAGCAGGCGGAGTAACCAGCCTTGGCGGCCAGCTCGATAGAAAGTTCATTATACTCTCCCCAAGGCCAACAGAGGTGAGTTGGGCTAACACCTATCTCGGTCGATATCCTATCCCGTGATTCAGCCAGCTCACCCATTATCCTCTTCTCCATCTCCTCATCGCTCTCCCAACTACCCACATTGGGGGAGAAGGATCGAGAGACGAGTCCGCTTTTAACTGGATATATCCCTTCTCCTAAAGCTACCCCCGGCAGAGGAGAGCTATATACCCAACGGCTATCCTCTTTCAATATCCCTGAGGACTTGTCATCCGAGAAGACCTTGCGATGGGTAACACCATGAGATTGAACCGAGACAAGACCGCTCTCCTGCATCTCCCTAAGTTCGTCCCAGGTAAGAAACTGACTCCTATCACCAGCCAAGGCATTTAAATGGCCGTCGGCAACGGTTAGCGGTCTATCCAGTATTGATATATCGGCCACCTCGTCTATCCTCTTTCTAACCAGCCTTTTATCCCAAATATTTCCGGTTGAGACAAAAATGGTTGCCTTTATATTATATTTTTTAAGTATCGGATAGGCATAGACGAAATTATCAAACCAGCCGTCATCAAAGGTGATGGCCACCCCCGGTCTGTCCAGTTTAACTTTGCCGTCGATATAGGCAAGAAGTTCATCAAGGGAAAGGATCGTGTATCTCTTTTTGAGGTACTTCATCTGCCACTCAAAAAGGTCAAGGGTGACATCAGGCGCAGGTGAGGCAGGATAGATACGATGATAGTAGAGAATATAGGCAGACATGATAATTTATTCACCTCTCTTTAGGTCAACAATCTCTTGGTAGAGAGACAACACCTTGTCAACATGGGTATCGATGGTATATTGTTTGGAAAGTTCTATCCCCTTCTCTCTCATATCCAGTCTCTTTGACTTGTCCAAGAGATAGGCTATGTTCTCGGCAATCTCAGTTTCATCGGTCGGGTCATTAAGTAGGAGGGCGTTCTCTTTATCGGCCACAATATCGGAAAAACCGTTTATCCTGCTCGTAATAACAGGGAGGCCGGAGGCCATCGCCTCAAGACAGACATTAGCAAAGGGGTCGTATACGGTTGGGTGTACCAAGATATCTGCCCCATGATAAAAGGGGAGCAAATCGCCCTGCTTACCGGCAAAGATAACCCTGCCTTTAAGTTTTAAATTATCAACAATTGCCTCAAATGGTCTCTTATTGCCGCCGCCAACAATCAAAAGCTTAAGGTCATCCCTATTGATCTTGGCCATCCCCTTTAGGAGATACTCAAGCCCCTTCAAGGGGAAGTTAGTAGCCACAAAGAGGAGGAGAATTTCACCATCACCTATCCTATACCTACCCCGGATCGTTCCTCTGTCGCCCCCTAGGCTATCCGGATGGAAGACAGATAAATCAACCCCATTATGTATCACGCGGACAGAATCGGGTGGAACGTTATACACATTCAAGATATCCCGTTTAACCTTTTCAGAGACGGCCATAACAAACCTGTGATTCCCCTTTTTGTAACCCAATCCCTCAACATATCGGGAGACCCAATGGGCCGGAGAAATAGTTCGTCTGGCAAATTTTAAACCTCTTAAAAAATTGTTTTTTATGGGGGCAAGGGATTCCCTGATATATATCTTATGTACCCCTCCCCCTGACCGTATCAGATCCTGCCGGACAATCCGGCTAAATCCTTGAACGATATCATATTGATTGTCTCTATTGACATTGAAGGTGAAGAGGGCAAACGAAAGATCTTTGCCCATACGGCCGAGGTTTATAAGCGGAACCTTATGGGTTACTGCCCCAAGGGGTGGTTCTAAGCTGAATCTTGAGGCAAAGATATGAACCTCATGCCCCCTTTTTAAAAGCCCCTTTGTAAGATTAACAATATAGCGCTCTGTTCCTCCGTATGAGGAATACTTGTTATGGACGAGGGCTATTTTCATATTCTAGGTTTAGGATATCTTTTCTTTAAGGGAGGCCCCGGCCGCAAAGATAAGACCGGTCACCAGCCATAGAACCATGGCCACCTCAGAATCGGTGAAGGAACTTTCAAATAGGCCGGCACCATGAAAGGCTGTTATCCCCCCCAAACCGCCCAATATAAGCCCTTTAATAAAATAGTCATCATCGGAGACATTCAGGTAAATGGTAAAACCCTCCCTAAAAAGGACAACCCAAATATATATAAAGGCAAGCAGGCCTACGACGCCACCGGTTGCCGCCTGATGGATGAGATTGTTATGGGCGTGGTTACTTATAACCGGGTCAACCTCAACATAGGGGCTGACCGCCTGAGGCCAGTTATCAGTCCCTACTCCGGTTATAGGATTGGCTTTAAATACCTTTAATCCCACCCGCCAAATAAAGTAGCGAGGGTTACTCTCGGTCCGGGTAGTAGCTTGGGCAATAGAGTAGGCCCGAGTCCTAAATTGCGGGAGATAAAGGAGGGCCATAAAGGCCAACAAAAGGGCCAGGCAGGCCATTGTTACCTTTCTTTTTCCGGCGGCCAGGGTCATCAAAAATAGAGCCCCCAAAAATCCTAGCCAAGAGCTCCTGGTTTGAGAAAAGAGAAGGGCTGCCGTAGATAACAAAAATACAATAATATATAAAAAACTCTCCTTATAATTTGTAAGTTTTTCATCCCTCCCTGCTGCTTCCCGGGTAAATAAGAGTAACGAAAGAGATAAAAATATACTAAAGAGCAAAACCTCGGCATAGGTCAGGTGGTGGTCAAAAAAACCGATGGCGTCACCGGTAATAATCTTTTCCCCAACCGGCCTTATAATATCCAGTCCTCCCAAAAACCCTTGGGTAATACCGTAGACAGACGCTACCACCGCCCCCCCCAACAATGCATAGACAAGCTTCTTGATAGTATCCGTATCGTTTATAAAGGTAACTGTGGCGAAGAAGATAAGCATAATCCAATGATTATGTATTATGGAAATCAAGTTTCTAAAAACACCACCGCCAAAAAGAGAGGACAGAGCCAAGGCTGCCAGGTAATAGAGCATCGGTCTGGTCATCGGAGTATCGGCTATGATAATCCTCTTCTCTTTAATCATAAGGACTATCCAATATATAATAATGACTCCAAGCCCTATTTGGGATGAAGAGATAGATAGAGAGGCAGAAAAAGCAACCAGATAGAAACAGGCCTTCATCCAGCCACTTAAGGGATATACTTCTTTCTTAATCATCAACACTTCCTTCCGTTTCTTCCTGATTTATTTTAAAGACATCTCTTTAATTTTATCCGCAACCTCACCAGCCTTTAGGCTACGGATACACTCACAAATTAGACCATTAGTACACTTATTACATTCTTTATCCAGGACAATAAAACCGGCCCTCTCACCAAGCGGGGCCCACCTCCCGGGATGAATCGGCCGCATCGGTGCATATAACCCAACCGCAACCTTCCCTAGGGCAGATGCTATATGGAGTGGCCCCGTACTGGCCGCAATCAGTCCGTCGGCAGCATTTATAAAACTTATAAGTTCGGCCAAGGTCAATTTCCCGGTAAGGCCTGTAATCTCCCCTTTCATTCTAGCAAGAAATTCGGCCATTTCTTCTCCTTCATTGGCCGTTCCGGTAATAAATATCTTATACCTATCCTCGGGGAGAATCTTTACCAATTGTTCAAAGTTATCCAACCCCCACTCCCTGGCACTCCCCCTCGTCTTGGGGTGGAGGATAAGATTGAATTGATCCTTTGAGAGGAGAGAGGATATCTCTTCCGGCAGCTTACCTATCCTTTCAAGGCCATAATATTTATATATCTCGTCCCGCCCATACAGCCTCTTTATCCCCAAAGGGGCCAGGAGTTTGATATTTAGCTGTGATTCGTGGAGATTAGACCTGGTGCGGCTGTAAAATGAAAGACGATTACACCTTAAGAGATGGTAGACCCGTCTGGCCGTCCCTATTCTGAGGGGAATGGCCGCTAACTTGGCCATAGAGGCAATCTCCCTCCTTGGAAAGACATGGATAATCACATCGGCCTGAAGGGAGCGAATCTGTTCAACCTGCTCCGAACGGGGGAGGGTCTTCAGGCTATCCCAACTTAGAAAACTATCTATATGTATAGAGGCATCAACAACCGGCCTGACATAATCTTGCCCGAGAAAAATAATTTCAGCGTTGGGATATTTTTCCTTTAATATCCCGGCCATCGGCAAAGTTAGGATTACATCCCCTATACTGTCGGTTCTGCTTATGATTATACGCAAATTTCCTCCGCCTCACTTTTCTTATAAAGAGTGTCATAACTTCGCATGCCTTTGTTGCTCCTCAGTTCGTCACTGCGGCGTATGCTGAAATACGCCTCACTCCTCACTTTTGTCGCGCCTCGGTCTACTTTGTTCTGACCCTCCACGCGTAGTTCCATTCATAATAAGCTCTCTAAGTTTTACATACTTCAAAAAGGTGGCCTGGGCCGATATGACGCTTATCACTAGACCATAGTAGCCGTCAAGAAAACCAAGTTTAACTACATAATCCCTGAAAAATTTCCAAAGTGGGTTCAACACTATCATCAGGAGAGGAGCACTCTTCCCGTTTCTTAAGGCGGTAGCCGCCCCTATATCGGTAAATTTATTTACCTGGTCGATATGGCCCCTTATAGAGTAGTAGGAATAATGGAGGAGATCTCCCTTAAGGAAATGGGTGGTTGAGCCGGCTTGGAGCAGGAACTTATCATGCGGATTATTCCCCTGCCAACTCCCTTTCCGTCTATCCCATAAACGGAGCTTACGGTCAGGATACCACCCGAGATGCCTTATCCATTGACCGCAGTAATTAGTCAGGCGGTTAAAATAGTAGCCGTCATATTTCCAGCTATCCTTCACCTCCATAATGGAAGATTTAAGCTCATCCGATAGAGCCTCGTCCGCATCAAGGGAGAGGACGTGGTCATAGGCTGCTTGGGCGGCAGCCCAATTCTTCTGCTCTATATGCCCCTCAAATTTATATTTAATAAAGCGAACACCATACTTCTGGCAAATCTCTTCTGTCTTATCTTTAGAGAAGGAATCAACCACAACAATTTCATCCGCCACCCCACGCAGAGATTCGAGGCAACGGCCGATATTTCTCTCCTCGTTATAGGTTATGATTACCGCCGATATCTTATTCATAGGTCAGCTGTTTTTAAGGTTGGAAGAGCCAAAGCCTTTGTCATGTCTATCCGATGAGGCAAGTTCCCCATTATCCACTTCAACAATATTCCAGTCACTAACCGGTATCGGGACAAGCTGGGCTATCTTATCCCCTCGCCGAATGGCAAAATCATCGGTCGAGTTATTTCTCATGACAATCTTAATCTCCCCTCGATAGCCGTGGTCGATGACACCGGCATAGGTATGCACCCCCTTAACGGCCATGGAGGAACGATCCTTGATAAACCCACCCCACCCCTCAGGAAACTCCACCGAGATAGAGGTCGGCACAAGCCCCTGCCCTTCTTTAGCTATAGTTATATCCTCAGAGGCATAGAGATCATACCCCAGATCTCCCTCATAGGCCCTGGTCGGGAGTATCCCCCCTTCCGACAGTCTCAACACCTTAAGCTCTTTAATGATTCCCACCTCTATGTTTTAGGGTCTTCGTGTCTTAGTGTGGGTCATTTTATCCTATCCCCCCTCTTTGGCAAATCCGACCACCAACTCCTCCCTTTGGCAAAGGGAGGTTGGGAGGGATTTTATAATCATAACCCACTCCATATTTCCATCTCCCGGTTTTCAAATCCCCCTTCATCCCCCTAACAACCCCCTTTTATTCCCCCTTTGTTAAGGGGGACTTGAGGGGGTTGTAATTCCCCGTTTTCTAAAGGGGGAATTTATTTAAGGCCTTCACTATATATTTTTAAAATGTTTACTCAGGGCCAACCCCTGTTTATGGTAGTGGGACCCGATATCAGCCCCATAGTATGATGATGGCGATTGAAGCATACGCTCATACTTTATCTTACAGAATATCTGCCCATCCTCTATCCTGAAGGGGACATCGTGGGGACGAACCTCCAAGACCGCCTTGGTTCCCTTAATCTCTCCCCCTTGGCCGTAACCGAAACCGCTGTCAAAGAAACCTGCATAGTGGGTCCTAACCTCCCCAGAACCGGCATCAAACTCAACCATCTCCCCGGCCATGTCGAGAGGAACTCGAACCCTCTCCGTAGAGGCAAATATATAAAACTCCTCCGGCTCCAGAATGATATGTCTATCGGGGTGTGACATAATCGGCTCCCAATACTCCTCAACATCGTAGTGGCGTATATTATCAAGGTCGATAACGGCACTATTCTTCTTGGCCTTATAACCTACTATCTCCCTATCCCCAGAGGCCGAACCTATCCCTATCCCCATAAAGAGTCCCCCCTTCATAACCGCCTTGTCGGCGGGGACAGCCTGGCCGTTATCGTAGTAGAGAAGGGGATCTTTTTTATAATACGCCAGCAACTCTGAATCGGTAATCTTGGAGGCATCTACGCAATTGTCGCCACCGCTACCGGCTGTAAAGAGACGGAGCTGGTTTAAGGCCTGCCCCGCCTTAACCTTGATGGTAAACGATTTAGGGACTATCTCCATATAGAGTCCCCCCTTATAGCCCGGCTCTATATCCTCAAAACGGCAGCCGTAGTCGGTAATAACCCTGGTAAAGATATCAAGTCTCCCCGTAGAACTCTTTGGGTTGGTTCTGGCGGAAATATTAGGCGGCAGGTTGAGACTTTCGAGAAGCGGAATCAGGTAGACATTCCCCTTCTCTAATATTGCCCCGTTTGAGATATCAATCTGGTACATTTCAAGGTCGGCCACCCCCTCCATCACCCTCTCTTTGTGGGGGAGGAAACTGCTCCTTATCCTATAGCAGACAGGCCCAAGCCTTAGATCCAAGCTGGATGGTTGGATACAACTATCGTCTATGGTCAGATCAGAGGTTATATACCCCTCCCTAATAACATCCCGCAAAATATGGTCAGGCAGCACCCCGTTTGAATCAAAAAAATCGGTCATTATAGTCGATACCCGCTTATAAATTGGTTTTTCCCCACTTAACCGTCTAACCTTGACGGTCGGCTGATTCGATAATTATAGCATAGAGGCTGGTCATAAATTAGCCTCCTATCCGCCTTTGAATATCTATTCCAAGGCAACGGGGGAGATGTTTGACATTTATAGTCAAACAGATATAATCCCTGGTTATGACAAAGAAAAGACTCCTTATAATAATATTTACAATAATATCTTTTATATTAATCCCCTTACTGCTCCGGGCAGAGGTCGGTCCGGCCACAATCTTCAACAGGGTAGACAATGTCGTCAAGAGAGGGGAAAAACGTTGCCTCAGCAATGGGGGGAGTATCGGGGTAAAGGTCTACTCTCTCGACCATAAAGAGCCTATATACAGCCACAATGGCGATACCCTCTTGATACCAGCCTCAAACATGAAGCTTATTACCACAGCAGCCGCCTTAAAGGTTCTGCATCCAGATTATCGATTCAAGACATCAATCTTCTATGATGGGAAAAGGACAAATTCCCATATCGAAGGAAACCTATACCTGAAGGGGTATGGAGACCCTAAGTTGGTCCTTGAGGAGATGTGGCTCCTGGCCCATGAGATAAAAAATAGTGGGGTTAAAGAGATAAGGGGAAATATCGTCGCGGACGACTCTTTCTTCGACAAGGAGAGATACGGACATGGGTGGGGGAAAGATTTAGACTCTAACCCCTATAATGCCAAGATAGGCGCCCTCTCCTTCAACTTCAACACCGTCAGGGTCTATGTGAGACCTGGCGATAAGGTTGGAGATAAACCATATGTTGCCCTAGATCCCCAAACCGACGCGGTAGACTTGGTAAACATGGGAAAAACCGTGG
This sequence comes from Nitrospinota bacterium, assembly GCA_018830405.1. GTDB lineage: Bacteria > Nitrospinota > Nitrospinia > UBA9942 > JAHJSF01 > JAHJSF01. Next base: position 8,306 of record JAHJSF010000030.1, read on the forward strand.
GAGCTAAAGATAGGGGATATCTAAATGTATATAGCGACAACGGGGGGAGTAAAGACCGTGTCGTAGTAAAGGGGGAATTGCGGATAAACAGCGAACCAAAATATTATTACAGAACGATATCCAACCCCCCCTTGTTTGCGGCCAAAACATTTCGCAGTTTCCTCGAAAAAGAGGGTATTCTGGTGACAGGTAATATCACCATCGGGGAAACCCCCTCCACAGCCAAGGAGTTGCTCCAGAAGGAATCTAAATCCCTCTCGGTTATTATTAGAGACCTAAATAAGATGAGCAACAACTTTGTGGCCGAACAGATATTGAAGACGATGGGGGCCGAGGTAATAGCCCCCCCCGGAACAACCGCCAAGGGGATAAAGGTGGTTGAGGACTTTTTGGAAAAATTGGGGATAAAAAGAGGGGAGTATAAAATGGTCGATGGCTCCGGTCTATCCAAAGAAAATCGCCTCACCCCGGCCCAAATAATAAAGGTATTGGTATATACAGATAACGACTTTACCATTAAATCGGACTTTATCTCCTCTCTCAGCGTAATGGGAACCGATGGCACCCTTAAGGATAGAAGTATAAGGAATGGAAAAAATAGGTCAGTCAGAGCCAAAACAGGAACCCTCGACAATGTCAGTTCTCTCTCCGGCTACCTTAAAACCGCCGGCGGTGAAAACTTGGCCTTTTCAATAATGGTCAATGGCTTTAGGTGTTCTGTAGATGACGTTTGGGAACTGCAGAATGAGATAGTTGACACCTTGATAGAGGGGAAATAACCGTGGATACCCGCCTCGCCCCCCCCAAAACAATCTGGAATATAGAGGATGACAACGTCGATCTTAGGCGGACCATCTCCAAGGCCTTGAACATCTCCCCTATAACGGCTCAGATCCTGATCAATAGAGGTATAGATAACATAGAAATGGCCGATAGGTTTATCAACCCATCCCTTGAGCATTTCCACGACCCCTTTCTTATTAAGGATATGGATAAAGCGGTTAAAAGAATATTATCCGCCGTAGACAAGGGGGAGAAGATATATATCTATGGTGATTATGATGCCGATGGAATAACCGCCACCTCTCTCCTGATACTCTTCTTCCGCGATATAGGGACTGAAGTAAGTTTTTATATCCCTGATAGGATAAAGGAGGGCTATGGGCTGCATGAAGCGGCCATAAGGGAGATTGCCCAAAAGGGAGGCCAATTAATCATAACGGTCGACTGCGGCATCAGCGCAGTGAACGAGGTGCTGATAGCCAAAGATTTAGGGGTCGATATCGTCATAACCGATCATCATAAGATAGAGGATATATTACCCGAAGCAGTCGCCATACTCCACCCCGCTATGGAAGATTCATCTTACCCATTCCAAACCTTGGCCGGAGTAGGGGTGGCCTTTAAGCTTATAAAATCTCTGCGCAGTTCAATGCACCGGAACGGGACGGAGAAAGAAGATCTCCCCAACCTAAAAAAATATCTCGATATAGTCTCGATAGGAACAATATCAGACATCGTCCCCCTGGTAGACGAAAACCATATAATAGCCAAATATGGGCTGATAGAATTGTCCAATACCTGTAGGCCGGGGCTAAAGGCCATAAAGGACGCGGCCAGAATATCAGACCACAATACAACCGCTCACGATATAGGCTATGTCATAGCCCCACGTATAAATGCGGCCGGACGCATCGGCAACGCCTCAAAGGCGGTTACCCTACTCACCACCGAGAATATAGAGGAGGCCAATATTTTGGCGGCCGAGCTTGAGGTCGAGAATAGAAAAAGACAGAGGATGCAACAAGAGATATATAAAGAGGCGGTTAAGATGATAGGGGATATAGACCTAAACAGTCAAAGGGCCATCGTCTTGGCCTCCCCCAACTGGCACCCGGGGATAATAGGAATTGTGGCCTCTAAGATAGCCAATCAATTTTTGAGGCCAACGGTCATATTTAATTTAGATGGGGATACCGCCAAAGGTTCTGCCAGAAGCATCTACTCTTTTCATCTCTACAATGCCATATCGCAGTGCAAGGATATCCTGTTGGCCTTCGGAGGACACGAGTATGCGGCCGGAATAACAATCAAAACCGAAAACATGGAAAAATTCAGGAAAGTCTTTAATGAGATTGTCGCCGAGGAATTAACCAAAGAGGCTATGGTTAAGCATATCGATATAGACATGGAGGTAAGCCTGAGCGATATAGACAATAAGCTAGCCAACGAGTTGGAGATGATTGCCCCATTCGGTTCTTCCAATCCCTCCCCCCTACTCTGCGCGCGAAGGGTCAGGTTTGCCGCCCCACCAACCTACATGGGAAAAGATAGAAACCATGTCCGAGTACACCTTGAGGGGGGGGATAATATTATAGAGGCAATCGCCTTCAACGCCGTAAATACCTTTAAAGAGATTATGTCTGAAGATGAAGAATTCGATATCGCCTTCACCCCAGAAATAAACAGATATATGAATAGCTCAAGGCTTCAGCTGAACCTTAAAGATATACACTCCTCAAACCACTAAACCTCCCCGCTAAAACTCTATACATTTACCGGTACCCATATTTTGCAGAAATAAGACAAAAAAGCTATACTGTTCTTGTGCATCAAGTCGCCGACGTCTTTTCTATATGCGGCAATATTGATTAAAAAGTAGACAGGGCATCAGAACAAAGTAGGCCGAGGCAAGACGAAAGTGAGGAGTGAGGCGTATTTTCAGCATACGCCGTAACGACAAGCTGAGGAGCAACGAAGGCATACAAAGTTATGAGGCTCTGAATAAATAACAAGGAGATATTTTTGAAGGTATCCGAGCAGGTAGAGATAATAAAGAGGGGAACGGTTGAAATAATCAGGGAAGATGATCTGGTTAAAAAGCTGACCAAATCGGCCGAAACAGGACAGCCCCTGACAATAAAGGTTGGATTCGATCCAACCGCCCCCGACATACACCTCGGTCATACGGTTCTCATCCAAAAAATGAAACACCTTCAAGACCTCGGCCATCAGGTAATATTCCTTATCGGCGACTTTACCGCCGCCATAGGCGACCCGAGCGGACGCTCCACCCTGAGAAAACCGATAAGCAAAGAGGAGATTATTAAGAATAGCCAGACCTACGCCGAACAGATCTTCAAGATTCTCGACAAGAATAAAACCAAGGTTGTTTTCAACAGCGAATGGATGGACAAGGTAGATGCCGCCAAGCTTATAGAGATAGCCGCCCACTACACCGTAGCCAGGATTATAGAGAGAGACGATTTCAGCAAAAGATACGCCGAGCAGACCCCCATCGGGATACATGAATTTCTCTACCCCCTGATACAGGGGTATGATTCAGTAGTGCTGAAGGCAGATATCGAGATAGGGGGAAGCGACCAAAAATTTAACCTCCTGGTCGGCCGGGAGCTGCAGAAGTTATACGGACAGGAATCTCAGGTGGTTATTACCATGCCTCTGCTGGTCGGCCTGGACGGTGTTCAGAAGATGAGTAAGAGTTACAGCAACTATATCGGTATTAACGAAGAACCGGCCGATATCTTCGGCAAGGTAATGTCCATCGGCGATGACCTGATGTTTGACTATTACGAACTGCTGAGTGACACCACTATGGAGGAGATTGAGGCCATCCGTTCCCAATGTAAGAAGGGGGAACTAAACCCGATGATCGCCAAAAAGGGACTCGGAGTTGAACTGACGGCCAGATTCTGGGGAAAAGAGGCGGGTGAAAAGGCCCTGGCTGATTTTGAGAGTCTCTTCAGCAAGCACAACACCCCTAATGACATCCCTCTGGTTGAGATTAGGTGGGAGGAGGATGAGATGTGGCTGCCGCAACTTCTTAAATTAGCCGGAACGATAGAATCGACATCCGACGGGAGAAGGCTTATTCAACAGGGGGCTATCACGGTCAACGATGAGAAGGTGACCGACCAAAATATTAAACTTGGAAAAGAGAAAGAATATACAGTCAAGGTTGGCAAGCGAAGGTTTATCCGCATAAAACCGGTTTAATATTACTCAATGATAAAGTAAAGGCCTTAAATAAATTCCCCCTTTAGAAAAGGGGGATGAAGGGGGATTTGAAAACTGGGAGATGGAAATACGGAGTGGGTTGTGATTATAAAATCTCCCCCCACCCCTCTTTGCCAAAGAGGGGGAATAGGATAAAATGACCCACACGAAGACCCGATAAAGAGATTATCAGCAACAATCGGAGTTAAAAGTTATGAGAAATAATTTTCTTGGCCTCAGCGACGGGGAGGCCGATTTTGACAAAGCCAAGGTTGTTATCCTGCCTATCCCTTACGACGCAACCGTCTCCTATCAGAGCGGGACAAGAAACGGGCCGGAGGCCATTATCACCTCATCCCAATATGTTGAGCTCTACGACGATGAGTTCGAGGCCGATATCTCGACCATAGGGATACATACCTCTGATGCAATAGAGACTGCCAAGAGCGGGCCTAAAGAGATGTTGGAGACAATAGAAGAGTGGGCCAAGGAGATTATTTATAGGGGGAAGTTTCTTGTCTCCCTTGGGGGGGAACACTCTATCAGCTCCCCTCTGGTCAAGGCCCACGCCAAGAAATATAAAAATCTTTCGGTCCTTCAGCTTGATGCCCACGCCGACCTGAGAGATTCCTACCAGGGGACAAAATATAGCCACGCCTCGGCCATGCGGAGAATAAGGGAGATAACCCCGGCCGTGCAGCTGGGCATCAGATCTTTCTCCGAAGAGGATGCCGAACTCATTAAAAAGGAAAATCTCCCAGTTTTGAAATCGATAGATATTATACAGGGGGACAGTTGGAAGGGGATGATAAGAGAACATCTGACCGAAAATGTCTATGTAACCATAGACCTCGATGTATTTGACCCATCGATAATGCCGGCTACGGGAACACCAGAACCTGGGGGGCTTGGCTGGTACAAGGTTTTGGAGATACTAAAATTTGTCTCTGAGGAAAAAAATATTGTAGGATTTGATACCGTTGAATTAATGCCCATTCCGGGATTGGTGGCTCCCAACTTTTTGGCTGCCAAGTTAATATATAAGATGATTGGATATTCGTTATGGAAAAAATAGTTAAACGAAACCCCAAATGTTACAAAAAGGGGGAGGGATTAAGGAGTCTAAAGTCTTTCAAGGTTAGAGATAAAAGCCCCGACCAGATAATGAGGGCCATGCGTGATACGGGTCTATCGGCCCGCGAGACAGCCAAGGGGGTCGACATACTGGAAAAGGGGATACTCGACAAGGATTGTAAGATGGTTCTAACCCTCTCCGGCATTACCACCATATCGAAGATGGGGGGAATCATCTGCGAGATGATCGATGACGGATGGGTCGATTGCATCATCGCCACCGGGGCCCTAATTGCCCACGGGATAGTTGAGGGGGCCGGGGGGGCACACTTTGAGTACGACCCGTCCATATCGGACGAAGAGCTGTATGAGATGGGTTACGACCGGATTTACGATACCCTGGAACTTGAATCAAACCTTGATAGTATCGCCCTGCAGCTTGAAGAGGTTTGGAAACCTCTGATAGACAGCGGTAAACCGATAGCCTCCTCCGATTTCTGCCGAGAGACAGGAAGAATGCTTAACGATAAATATCCAAACCAGGATTCAATCATGAAATCGGCCTTCTTGAAGAATGTCCCGGTCTTTATCCCCGCCTTTACCGATTCGGAACTGGCCTTGGACCTCGTCTCCTACTTTGCCAAGGGGGGACTCGATAAGGGTATGACCTTTGATGAGGCGATAGAGGATATCCACAACCTAAGGTTTAATCCCTTTATAGACCTTAAGCGTTACTTCGATTTTACCAGAGAGGCCAAGAAGATGGGGATACTTACCCTTGGGGGAGGGGTTCCGAGAAACTATGCCCAGCAGGTTATGCCTATGCTCGATATACTCGGACAGCGGCTGAGTGAATATAATATAGCCGACCAGTTGGAGATAAAGAAATTTATGTACGGGGTCAGGATATGCCCAGAACCGGTATCTTTGGGCGGATTATCAGGATGCACCTACTCGGAAGGGATATCTTGGGGGAAATTTGCTTCCAGGGAAGAGGGGGGGGCGTTTGCCGAGATACACTCAGATTATACTGCGGTTCTCCCTTGGATGGTCAAGAGTCTCCAAGAGAGATTGGGTAAAAAGTAAACCGCGGAGTCACCGAGAGACCGCCGAGTTTATGATTTCTGTCATTCCCCTCGCCCGCCTAAGGTAGCACTACCCAATAGTTCCCCTCCTATTTTAGGAGGGGTGGCCGAAGGCCGGGGTGGTAAGTCTTCTAAACCAACCACCCCTGCCCCTCCTTAACTAAGGAGGGGAGCCTGTATTGTCGGAAAAGGTTAGTCCAGCTTCTCCACTTTGGCCTTTGAGAGATGCTTTTTGAAGACATTGTCGTTTGACTTAATAAAAAGGGCAACATCCTTAGCCAGGGTGTCGTATATTGCCTCCCCAAGGCAAACAAGGAGCATTCGGCCGAACGGTGAATTAACCCCCGGGTATTCAGGCAGCTTACTACTGCTGTCTTTGAGCCGTTTGGCAACATCCTTGTCGCTATAGAGGTCAGTATCCACATACTTATAAACAACGCGGACAAAGTCGCGCTTCTTCTGATCCATAATCTTGGCGCCTACGACCAAGTCTTCCATCTCTATTGAAAAAGGCTTCCGCTCCTTGGTAATGAGACTCTCTACCTCTTTAAAATATTCTTCTTTGGTATAGTTTTTAACCAGAAGTTCCTCAGGGATTTTTGAGCTGAATTCAACGTATATATCTGTATCGTCAACCCTAACCTTGCCGATATCGTAGGTAATATTGTTATCGATAAAACGACCGGCTTTTTTGGGGGTATATGTCCCTCTGAGTTCTTCTCTCAGCCTTGCGACACTGCTATTGACGATATCACCATATATATGTTGCCTAAAGGTTGCCATCAAAATTCCTTTCCATACTGCTGTTTTTAAACTATCAGATTCTTAACCGATTTTAGGTTTGGGATTCATCATAGTTTATATGCTTAACAAATGCAAGCATAGGGGTGGCAGCGTTATATTATACGGAGTTACATTCAAAATAATTACAACCCCCTTACTCCCCCTTTTCTAAGGGGGAATTATGGGAGGAATTGCAGTAGAGTCCCCCTTGGGAAAGGGGCATCCAACGATTCCCCCTTAACAAAGGGGGGTAGGGGGTTGTTAGCGTTTGAATGCGACTCCGTATTGACAAACAGAAGGGATAGCAGGTAATCTCTAACCATGAAAACACTTTCTTTGGACTTTGGAAGCAAATATATCGGGGTGGCCATCAGTGATGACCTCGGTATCATAGCCGTCGGTCTTGAGGTAATTAAGAGGGAATACCTCAAGAATGATATAGATAGAATAAAGACCATTATTGAGGAAAACGGGGTAGAGGAACTGGTAGTCGGACTCCCCAAAAAACTAAATAACGATGTAGGAATACAGGCAGATAAGACCATTGCCTTCGTTGAATCTCTGAAAGAAAACATAGATATACCAATTCAGATGTGGGATGAGCGGCTAACCACTGCCGAGGCGCAAAAGATGCTTATATCGATGAATGTCAGCCGAAGCAAAAGAAAAAAGGTAATAGATAAGGTGGCGGCCCAGCTTATTCTGGACAGCTACCTGCAATTTAAAAAGAACAGAAAAAACAGAGAATAATGACCGCCCCGACCAAAAAAAAGAAGCAGAATAAAAGTGCCTTAGCCGCCACAATACTCCTAATCCTGACACTCTTGCTCTCCCCCTTAATCTCCCTCGGCTACTGGTTTTACACCCCCCATAATCCGAATGGACAGAATGAGATTGTGGAGATCAAAAAGGGGGGAAACATAAATACCATATCCTCCCTGCTTAAAGAGAGGGGACTCATAAATAACAGTCTCTATTACCGAATCATAGGGAGAATTGTTTCATTCGGCCTAAAACCAAAGGCGGGGGAATACCTCTTATCCGCCTCAATGTCCCCCTCGGTCATAATGGGCAAAATATCGAACGGTAAGGTATATATGCATCAGGTAACCATACCGGAAGGGTTTAATATCTACGAAATAGCCTCGCTCCTCGAGGGAAAACAGTTGGCTAATAAGGAAAGATTTCTGGCTGCGGCAACAGACCGCGAATTCATAAAGTCTCTATCATTCGATATCCCCTCCCTGGAGGGCTACCTTTTCCCCGACACATATCTATTGTCCAAGGGGATGACAGAAAGGGAGATTGCCGCCAAGATGGTTAAGACCTTCAAGGAGCTGGCCTATAACGAAATTGCGGCCAAGGCCTCCGCAGTGGGACTGACCCCTCATCAGGTTGTCAATATGGCCTCATTAGTGGAAAAGGAAACCGCCCTGAACGAGGAGAAAGTCATCGTCGCCTCTGTCTTTCATAACAGGCTGAAGAAGGGGATGAGGCTCCAGTGTGATCCAACCGTTATCTACGCCATCAAGAACTTTGACGGGAATATCAGAAAGAAGGACCTGATGATAGATTCCCCCTACAACACCTACCGCTACGCCGGACTACCGATAGGTCCGATAGCCAACCCGGGACTTGATTCCATACGCGGAGTCTTATATCCCGTTCAAAGCAATTACCTCTACTTTGTAGCCACCAAACAGGGGGGGCACTACTTCTCGACCAACATAAAAGACCATAATAGGGCGGTCAGGAAATATCAGCTGAACGGGAAATAGATTTTAAACCGCCGAGAACGCTGAGGCCGCAGAGTTTACCAACATTATGACCAATGCTTAAATCCCTTATTGACTCTAACTACCTATCTGTAATACTGTTAAGCAGTTAGGGTGATTTCATATCAGACTAAAAACAGAGAACAATCATTCCACGAATCACCCTTAATATAGGGATAAGTAAAAATATTTTCCTTATATATACTCCGATATGGTGGAAAGTATTTCCACCTATTAACACTTTTAGCGAGGAAAATTATGAAACTCAAAAAAACCATAATCTTTATATTTGTATCCTTCATGTTGACGGGGTGCGCTGCTAGAACAGGACTTTTAGTCGAGGTTTCTGACGGAACAAAACCCCTTATGGGCGAGGCTGTAGCGACAGTGGTCAGTGGTACTTTCCAGGTATCAAACTTAGAGGGCTATACATGCAATGGTTCATACAACCAGTGGACCAAATCTCCTATCCTCAAAACAAAAGTATCTTGTAGTGATGGCCGTTTTGGAGAAGTAATGGTAATGCGAACTGGGCCTAATTTCATGAATGGTTCAGGAGAAGGAGTACTAAACGACGGCACTAAATTCAGAGTTTTGATGGGTGACATGGTTCATTATCGCAATACACAAGGAGTATGGGAAAAAGCAAAATAACAATTAGCGGCCTAAAAAATAGGAGAATCCTAATGAATCTTGATGAGTTTATCGAAACGTCACTCAAACAAATAATTGATGGTGTCAAAAATGCACAAGTAGCAACAAAGCTTCCAGGAAAACACCCAACAAAAACAGACGTAATCAATCCAGCTGTAATGTATGGTGCGGATTCCGCACCCAAAGGTAAATACTTTGCTACAACCAGTAGAAATCTTGTTCATTTTGTTGATTTTGACGTTGCAGTAACTACTGATTCAGCATCTGAAACTAAAGGCAGTTTATCCATAAAGGTAGCTGGCTTTGGAGTAGGTGGTGGCGGTGGGGCTAAAGATAGAGATATAGTTGTAAGCCGTATTAAGTTTCAGGTCCCCATTATGCTACCGCAATCTTCGGATCAAGAATAATGCCTTTGCTATTATGCTTAAAAAAGATTAAGAATAAGCGCAATCGATATTTAAATAGCTGAAATGAAGTTCCCCCGATTTTACGGACACTAAATTTAGTTAGGCCGCAAGAGGCTGGGCGGTGCTAATCGCGGTCTATTGCGCTGGGCGGCTCCTGAACTCAACCGTTATATGTAAGAATATTATGGATTACAAAATTCCAGAGTTTCTTTATAAATATACTTCCTGTTCAACTGCAAAATTAATATTAAGGAATAAAACAATACGGTGGAATTCTCCCTTAAATTTCAATGATATTTTTGAACTTAATCACTCGCTAGGGATGGATTTCGAAGAAACTAAAGCAGTAAACATTATCGCCCAGAAACTTGCCGCTGTAATATATGATGACGAGATTCAGCTTTATGATACCGGAAAGAAAAACCCCAAACTGGATTATATGCGAAGAAACTTGCGCAAAGACTCATATCCAATAGAACAGCTAGTCGAAACAATAAAGCTTGTGGCAAGAGAATTTATTCCCACGGTCAAAAATATTATAGAAAGTGAAAGAATACGTTGGCGAAAGGATATTGAGAATTATAGAATTTTATGTTTTTCTGAATTCAATGATTCTGACTTAATGTGGAAGCGTTATTCAGATCAGCATTCCGGGGTGGTCCTTCAATGGAAACCAATTGCTACGATTGATTCCACTCTTTTAGTGGCTCGCCCTGTAGTATATTCTGATGATATACCAGAAGTTGCTACATTTGAATATTTTACTGAAGTTGCTGTTGGTTTAAAACCAATGGTAAGCACTGATGATTTGTCCGCATTAACAACTATTAAAGCGACATCATGGTCAGATGAAAATGAGTGGCGCATTGTTTCAACAAACAGAATTTACGATTCTGGAGATCATGAAGATGTTCCATTTTCAGCACAAGAAATTAATTCTGTGTATTTGGGCTGTCAAATTGACAACAAAGATAAAAAAGTTATTTTGAAATATATTGATGAAAATTTTTCTCATGTTAATGTTTATCAGGCATATATAGATGAAGATACTAGAGTGATAACATTTAAAAACATATAACTATGCAGTGCAGTTGAAATCGAAGCAGCCGGGATAAGTTTTGCTCTCTATATTTTATGATGTTCAAATCAGTCTAATGCATGTTAATATTCTCAAGGGTTCGATTCACTGACTTTCGCATTAGCCGTATTGAATGCAGGGCAATGTAGCTGACAGAAATTAATCCATAGTGGATGGGGGCAGGTCTACTGATGTTTGAGCCTCCGACTATCCCAACCGCCGTCTATTTTTTGCACGAAGTAGAATTCAAAATGATAACAAGGCGGCAAGGAGGAGGCGACGCAGGCATAGTTTGAGCTATGTTGAGGAGCTGACGACGAAGCCAACACAGTTAGCGTTTGAATAGTGCTTCGTGTCATTCGATTCTATTCAGATAATCAAGAAAATATCTCGCCAACTCCTCAGACTCAATCATCAGTGAGGTCTCATTACTCTTTGATAGGGCTGTATGGGACAGATTGTGACTGCCTATAAAAACTATCTTTCTATCTATAACAATCAGCTTAGAGTGGGTAACTTTGCCGAGGGAATCAAACCTCACCTTAACCCCTCCCTTCTGCAACCTGTCGGCCGTAAAACTGTTTGATTTGTTCAGGCTATCACTCTTCCTCCCATTCTTTTCCAATATCACCTCCACCTCTACCCCACGTTGGGCAGCAGCCAGAAGTTCCTGCATAATGGCATTTGAGTAATTCTTTTTGGAGTTGGTCGTTTTGAAGAGATACATAGAGAGATGGATATCCCTATCCGCCCCCTTTATTTTCTCCCTCAGAAGGTGAAAATATTTCTCATTATCGAGAGGAACAATGGGGGCATCAAAAGATTCCGCAACTATCCCGCCTGAATAAACAGAGCGGGCTAAAATCTGGCTGGGAGAGGCCAAGGCAACGGCCAGCAGACAGACAACAAAGAAAAACCTAAATTTAAAAATGTTGTCTGTAAGCATATAGTCAGCCTATTTTTTCTTTACGCCTCTAAGTTTCTTCCCCCCATATGAAGGGGCGGAACCACTCTTTTGGGGTCTGGGTGACCTATGAGGATTGTGTGAACCATGTGAACCATGAGGTCTGGATGTCCTTGGGTTACGGGGGGAGCTGGGAGCCTTCTGCTCCTTGGCCTTGGTAACAACCGACCTTTTACCCCCATTCCTATTAAATGTTCTAAGGATAATCTCAGCTTCAGCAAAGGGGACGGTAACAAAGGAGAAACTATCCAATATCTCTACCTTGTCAATCAGATCTTTAGGGATATCGGCGGTCTTGGTCAAAAATTCAACCAGATCTTTTTTGGTTATATTGTCCTTTTTCCCTTTGGCTATGAATAGACGGGTTTGGCCCTCCTCCTCAACGATTGTTCTCCCCCTCTTCTTCTCATGCGGAGGAGTAAGATCCTTATAGCGTCCCTTATCGAGAGACTTACCGAACGAGTATTTAAGGACCGAGGCCAGGAGGTCCTGCGGAGACCCGTTCTCCAGCAATTTGCCGGCCCAATTCTTATAACTGTCAATATCCCCCTCAAATAAGATTCTCCCTATCTCCTCCGATATCCTGTTCATCTTGGCCTCGATGACATCAGAGATATTGGGAATAGACTCTCTTCTGATATCGGTTTTGGCCACCTGTTTTATAAACCCGAGTCTTCTGAACTCGGAAGGAGTTATAAAGGTGATAGCCACACCATGTTTCCCTGCCCTCCCCGTTCTCCCTATCCTATGTATGTAGGCCTCAGGGTTCTGCGGGATGGCGTAGTTTATAACGTGGGTAATATTCTCAACATCAATACCTCTGGCAGCTACGTCTGTAGCCACAAGTATAGATATGTTCTGTTTCCTAAACTTCGTAAGAGTCCTCTCCCTCAGCACCTGCGACATATCGCCATGCAGCCCTTCAACCGCATAGCCTCGATCGTGAAGAGAGCTGACGAGGGTATCAACTTCAATCTTGGTTCGGCAGAAGATAAGCCCGTAGAATAGGACTTCAATATCTATGATTCGGCAGAGGGCCTCAAACTTATCCTTATTCAAGACCTCAAAATAGATCTGGTCGGTAAGTTTGGTGGTAAGCTTGGTCTCAGACTTAACATGGGTATACTCCCGCATATACTTTTCGGCTAGCTTTTTTATCGGGGCGGGCATGGTAGCTGAAAAGAGAAGAACCCTCTTCTCTTCCGGTGTTTCCTTCAATACGGTCTCGATATCATCGATAAAACCCATATTGAGCATCTCATCCGCCTCATCAAGGATGAAAAACTGTATCTTCTTCAGGGAGAGTGTTTTCCTCTTCATATGATCCATAACACGCCCAGGGGTCCCAACAACTATCGACACCCCCTTCTTCAGCCTCTTAAGCTGCAGCTCCATCGACTGTCCCCCATATATAGGGGCAATGGAGAGCTCACTATCTCCCCTCAAGGAATTAAGCTCTTCACACACCTGTATAACCAGCTCTCTGGTTGGGGCAAGGATAATCGCCTGAACCCCTTTGACCGAACTGTCCAGCATCTCCAACAGAGGGAGACCAAAGGCGGCTGTCTTCCCTGTGCCGGTTTGGGCCTGGGCAATAATATCAACGTTGTTTTTAAGGAGAAGGGGGATTGTAATCTTCTGAATCTCAGTCGGTTCTTCAAATCCCTTTTTTTGGAGGGCTCTGATAGTATTGGCCGATAAACCAAGTTCTTTGAAATGTTCCATAAATTTCTTTCTAAAATAATAGTTTTATACTAAGTTGGAATATCTATTTTTAAATAGGCTTATAAAGAAGAAGGGGGCGAGGAGAAACAGGCATACCCTGTAGGTCTCTCTTCTATAAACAAACGGTTTAATCAATCATCTTTGCTTCTCAACCACTCGCGGTATTATAACGCAGAAAGATAAAGGGTTACAAATCTTTATGAATCAAGGGGAAGTCTTAACTCTAAGATTATATAAATCGCTCCTCATGGTACAATAAAGGCCGTAACATTGGCCTAAGAACATTAAGCGGAAAAGGGTGATGACAAAAAATATAAGAATTGGGAGCAGAGGGAGCCTCCTGGCCCTAAATCAGGCCAACCTAATAAAGGTAATTATCGAAAAAGGGGAACCGGATCTCCGGGCCGAGATAATTATCATCAAGACAACCGGAGACAAGATACTTGATGTCCCTCTGGCCAAGGTTGGTGGGAAGGGTTTGTTCGTTAAAGAGATTGAAGACGCCCTAATAGACAATAGGATAGATATAGCCGTTCACAGTATGAAGGATGTCCCCTTTCTTATCCCCGACCAACTCATCATACAGGCCATCACCAAAAGGGAAGACCCGAGGGATATACTGATATCAAAGGAGGGGCTTAAGATAGACGAACTCCCGAAGGGGGCCAGGATAGGAACAAGCAGTCTTCGCCGCCAGGCCCAACTCCTCCACCACCGCCCCGACCTTCAGATATCACAGCTTAGGGGAAACCTCGATACCAGGATTAAAAAGGCCTTCACCCCTGAATTCGATGCAGTTATCCTAGCCGCAGCCGGTCTCCACCGGATGGGCTGGGAGGAAAAGATTACCGAATA